>CBILQL010000118.1:0-10159 GCA_966238865.1 uncultured bacterium | reverse complement strand
TTCCAGGGGATGCGCGCCAGGCGCGTCAGGATGTCGTCGAACTCCGCGCGCACCGTGGGTTCGCCCCCTGTGACGCGAATCTCCTCCACTCCCAGGTCCTGCAGGGTAGCGCAAATGCCTTCGATTTCCTCCGGGGAAAGCAGTCCGGCGGGCGGGATGAAGCGGGTGCCTTCCGGCATGCAATAGAAGCAGCGGAAATTGCAGGCGTCGGTGAGCTGGAGGCGGAGCTTCCGGATATGGCGCCCATGGGGATCGATCAGGCTGTGCACTGCAAAAAGATAGCTATTCACCGGAATCGGGCCCTCCAGCAAGGGCTATCCCCCCCCCCTCCAGGAAGCTTATTTTCCCACCGGGCAGCGATCGATGGCGCGGCTCATCGTCCCGGAGAGTGAATGCGAGCGGCTCAAGACCTGGAATTGGACGAGGATACGGGATTCCAGGCCCGGGAGATGCGCTTCCAGCATGTGGGCTGGGGGATTTTGTGCCTTTTTGTCCTGACGGCCGTGTCGGGCCTGCTGGGGGGCGGACCATTGAGCACCGCGCATATGGAAACGGACATCCTGCGCATCGACTACCATCGCTTTACCCGCCGGGAGGCCAAGACACCTCTCGACATCACCTATCGGCGCAAAGCCGGCGATACCAGCCTGGTCCTGGAATTCGACAGCAGTTGCCTGATCGAGGCGGAGCTCGAGGAGGCCAGGCCGAACCCGAAGGGGGCGATGGCCAGGGCGGGGGAGGGGTTGTCTTTCGAGTTCGATCTCGCGCCTGCGGCCGAGTGGACCAGGCTCCATTTCCTGCTGCGTCCTTCCAAGGCCGGCGCGCGGCATTGCAAGGTTACGGCCGAAGGCCGGTCGACCCTGGCCTTCGATCAATTCGTCCTTCCTTGAGGAGGCAGAAATGGATTCTGTCCTGAGGACCTTCGGCATCTACTTCTTCCTGCTGGCAGTATTCCGGATCGCCGGCAAGCGGAGCCTGCAGGACATCACCCTGTTCGATTTCATCCTGCTCCTCATCATCGGCGAGTCGGTGCAGGAGGCCCTGATCGGCGACGATCATTCCCTCACCAACGCCTGGATAGTCATCGGCACCTTCCTGTTCATCGATATCACCATGTCCATCCTCAAGCAGCGCTTCCCCCGCCTCGGCCGGCTCATCGACGGCATGCCGTTGCTAATCGTCAAGGACGGCAAGGCGTTGCGGGATAGGATGGATCGCGAGCGCATCGACGAGGAGGACATCCTGGAAGCGGCGCGGAGCAGTCATGGCCTTTCCCGCTTCGACCAGGTCCGGCATGCCGTGCTGGAGAGGAATGGCAGCATCTCCATCGTCCCGCGGAAGGACGAAAAGCGCTGACCGGGGGAAACCAGCCATCGACTGCGCCCGGAATTTTTTGTAGATGACAGATCTTTGTAATCGAATCCTGCGGAAAAATATGTAATTTACCTTAAGTATTTAATCTTTGGCCGGATTTGAAGCTTCAAAAACGCGGCTGGCAAGCCGGTCTCTTTTCTTTTTTCACCTGGAAAAAATGCCTATGACTACCATGACCCTTAAGGAAAAGCCTGATCTGCTTTTTAATAATCCGTACAAACAGAAAGTGTACGTCTTTTTAAAATCCAATCCCGGAAAGGATTTCGAAACCTTCCAGGTACTGACAGGCGAGAAGGGAATATCCAAACAGCAGTTCATCGAGGTGGAGCAGGCAATCCGGGCCAGAGAGGAGCGGGATCTGGCGAGGGCGACCCTGAAGGATTCCAACTCTTTGTTCCTGAGCGGCACTCTGTCCGAGAAAGGGCGGAGCTCCGGAGGTTCCGGCCCTTTTAGTGAAAAATCCGGTAAAAAGGAACCTAATTTGAAAAAAATCGAAAAGAAGAAGCAGAACCTGAGGGCCAAGGAGTATATCAAGTCGCATCCCGGCTGCACCTATGAAGAACTGGTGCAGGCCTTGGGATTCCAGGAGCTTTCCAAGCCCCACTTCTTCAGCATGAAGACCCAGCTCCGGAAGAAGGGGCTGATACCCGGTGAAAGCCGTACGCGCAGGACCCGCAAGGGCGAAGGCCGCCCGACGGCCGCCGGCATCTCCCGACCCGAAACTCCCTCCTTGCCTTCCCTTTCCACCAAGACCATCGAAATCGTCGCCTCCATCGATGCTGCGAAATTCACTGACGAATTGCGGGAACATTACAAGAGCCATTTCCTTCCTTTGCTTCAGAAGCTCTGGCCTGGCCAGGGGTTGCATATGGTTTTCCTGTCCGATCCCCCCGTCATCGAGCTGCGCCGAGCCCCTCGCTGATTTCCGTGCAAATCCTTCAGTGACGGCCGGCCTGTCAGGCCGGCCGGCATTATATTAAGCCCTAGCCATTGCAGCCATGGCATTCCCGGCCTGACCCAGGGGATGCCGCAGGCGGCTTTCGGCACCTGTATTTTCAGTCTTTGTAACTGACATCAACCAGGATGCCGTGCCGATCCGTCCATGAAGGGGAGGGAAGGGCGGGCGGCCCCTATCCGGCGTGCGAAGACGCCGGAATACCCTACGGGGGCGAAGATGGATATGTCCATGGTCAACGGGTGGATCCGTGAAGGCCAATCCCTGCGCGGAATTGCCAAGCGGCTCGGGATGAGCCGCAATACCCTCAAGAAACGTCTGCTGGAGCAGCAGGAGCCCGGGCTCCCGCTCAACCGGGCGGGCAAGCTGGAGGCGTTCTTCGCCTCCATCGGCGACATCCTGCAGCAGGAGCCCCATGCCCGCGCGGTGGAGATCCATCGCCGGCTCTCCGAGCAGGGGTATCAGGGAAGTTACGATCTGGTCAAGCGGCGCGTCCGTTCCCTGCGCCTCGAAGCCCTGGTTCCGAACCGCACGGTGGCGTCCCAGCCCGGCCAGCGCGCCGAGGCCGACCTGGATCGGGTGGAGGCGGGCGGACGCACCTGCTTCCTGTTCACCCTCACCCTGTCCCATTCCCGGCGCATCTACGCCGAGCTGCTGGACAAGCCCGACCTGGACCTGTTCCTGGACTGCCACCAGCGGGCCTTCCGCTTCTTCCAGGGCGTCCCCCGGGAAATCGCCTATGAGCGCACCCGCAACAAGTGGATCAAGCGGCTCACCGGCAACGGCGGGTTCAACCTGCCCCTGACCCGGTTCGCGGTCCATTGCAGCTTCCAACCCTGCGATGCGCCTCCGGCGGCCCCGTGGTCCGCGGGCCGGCTCAAGCGGCCTTTGCGCCTGGTAGAGGCCTCTTTCCTGCGAGGTTACCCCCTGGAGACCCTGGCCGCCGCCAACGGGGCCCTTCTGGCATGGCTGCTGGCCCGCGAAAGCTCCCCGGCCGACAGCGAACGCGGGCCTTCCATCCAGGAGCGGTTCTCCGTGGAACGCACCCTGCTGGGACCGCTCCCGAAGACGCCGTGGGCGAAGTTCACCCCCCGCCTGGCCGGGCCGGTGCGCATCGGCCAGAACGGCGACGAGGATTCGACTAAGAACGGAAAACTTGCCCAAAGCGCTTTGCGCTAATCATCCAGACCAGGACTTGGCCGCTGCCGACCAGGGCGCCTTCCTGGCAGGCGATGGAGTGGACCTTGCCGGCCGCGGGGGCGGTGACGGTGAATTCCATCTTCATGCTTTCCAGGATGAGCAGCGGGGCGCCGGCTTCGACGGCGGCGCCGGGGGCGGCCACTATCTTCCAGACGTTGCCGGAGACATGCGCTTCCACGGCGGTGCAGCCGTCCGGGGAGCCGTCTGCGTCCGGCGTCGGCGCGTCGGCGGACGGAGAGGCCGAGGCGGCGGGATCCGGGGAGCCGGCGGCCTGCCAGCGGGCGCGCTCCTCGGCGAAGGCGCCGCGCTGGCGCTCCCGGAAACGGGCGATGTCTTCGGCGTTGTCCGCGAGGAAGCGGTCGTAGTCGCGCAGCCGGAAGGTGTGGGGCTCGGTGCGCAGGGAGACCTCGCCGCGCAGGAAGGCCTCGCGGAAGTCCGTCAGCTCGGCGTGGCTCACGGGGTGGAAGCGGATCTGGTCGAAGAAGCGCAGCAGCCAGGGCTTGCCGTCGCGGAAATCGCGGGTGCGCTTCCAGGTGTTCCACACCTGGGCGGTGCGGCCGAAGAGCTGGTAGCCGCCGGGGCCCTCCATCCCGTAGATGCACAGGTAGGCCCCTCCGATGCCGACCACGTTGTCCAGGGTCCAGGTGCGGGCGGGGTTGTACTTGGTGGTCACCAGGCGGTGGCGCGGATCCAGCGGCGTGGCGACGGGAGCGCCCAGGTAGACGTCTCCCAGGCCAAGCACCATGTAGCTGGCGTCGAACACGATGCGGTGCACGTATTCGACGGAGGCCAGGCCGTTGATGCGGCGGATGAACTCGATGTTGCTCGGGCACCAGGGGGCGTCGGCGCGCACTGATTGCATGTATTTCCGGATGACCCGGTGGATGGCATCGTCGTCCCAGGACAGGGGCATGTGCACGATGCGGGTCTCGGCCTCCATGTGCGAGGGATCCGGCAGGCGGCTGTCCGCGGCCACCAGGGCCTCCAGGGCCCGCTCCGACGTCAAGATGCGGCTGTCGAAATGCACCTGCAGGGAGCGGATGCCGGGCGTGAGATCGAGCACGCCTTCGGGACGCGCCGCCGCCAGGCTCTCCATCAAGGCGTGGACGCGGAAGCGCAGGTGGATGTCCAGCACGGGGAGGCCGTATTCCACCAGGATGTTGCGGTCGCCGCTGCGGCGGAAGACCACCTCTTCGCGGCCCGGCGAGGCGGGGATGCGGTGCAGGATGGCGCCTTCTGGCCTCCCGCTTCCTGCATGCGAAGCCGGGCGGCTGCCGGCGCGGGCATGCTCAATCGCCCCGGGCGGCGCAATGGGCTCCGGCGGCGCCTCCGCCTCCGGCGGCACTGTAAGGGCCCGCAGGAAATGCTCCTGGGCCTGCTCGAGAGCGCGGGCTTGCGGGAGCGTGAGGGGCTCGAAGCGGACCTTGTCGCCGGGCCTGAGCTGGCCCAGCTTCCAGAGTTCGGCCTGGGCCACGGTGGCCGGGCAGACGAAGCCGCCCAGGCTGGGGCCGTCGGGTCCCAGCAGGATGGGCATGTCGCCGGTGAAGTCCACGGCGCCGATTGCATAGGCGTTGTCGTGGATGTTGGAGGGGTGCAGGCCGGCTTCCCCGCCGTCGGAACGGGCCCATGTGGGCTTGGGACCGATGAGGCGCACGCCGGTGCGGTTGCTGTTGTAATGGACCTCCCAGGCGGTTCCGAAGAACATCTCGATGTCGCCCGGGGTGAAGAAATCCAGCGCGCCATGGGGTCCGTAGAGGACGCCCAGACGCCACTCCCGGTCGTAGGCGGGTATCAGGGCCGCGGGCAGGGCGGGCAGCGCGGGAACAGGCGGGGCGGACAGCGCGTGAACGGACGAGGCGGGCGATGCGGGTGTGGGAAGGCCCGGAGCGGGCGAGCCGGTAACGCGCCGGTTCCCCGGCTGCGTTCCGGATGACGGCCCCTCCCCGGCGCCCGGCCGCAGGTGCAGGACGTCGCCGGTGCGGAGGGCGCGGCCGCCATGGCCCCCGAACTGGCCCAAGGTGAAGGTCGAACGGCTGCCCATGTACAGGGGTGCGTCGAACCCCTGCTTCACGGCCAGGTAGGCCCGCATGCCCACGGCATCGGGGCCGGCCAGCGTGCCCATGCGCAGCACGCCCCCCGCGGGCACCCGGATGGCGGTCCAGAAAGGAAGGGTGACGTGCGAATCCGTGGGTCGGTCGCGGGACGCATCGGAGGCGAGGTCGCCGGTCAGCGCGTCCAGGGACCCCTCCGGGAGTTCCAGCGTCGCAGGAATCGGGGCACCGGCCAGGGAGATGACGCAGGCCGCGTTGAAGCGCAGCGAGGGTCCGGACACGGTGATTTCCAGTCCGGGCGAGTCCTCGGGATTTCCAAGCAGGCGGTTGGCCAGGCGGAAGGCCAGGGGATCCATGGGGCCGGAGGGAGGCACGCCCACGTCCCAATAGCCGATGCGGCCGGGATAGTCCTGCACCGTGGTCTGCGCCCCCGGGCTGAGCACGTCCACGGTCAGGGAGGGATAGGCGAAGCCGGAAAGGTGCCGGGTGGTGATGCTGCCCTCGGCGAAGGCCGGCGAAGCGGCCACCGCCCGGAGGAATTCCAGGTTGGTCTCGATGCCGTGGAGGCGGGTTTCATCCAGGGCCCGGCGAAGGGCCGTCAGGGCCTCGGCGCGGTCCCGGCCCTTCACGATTACCTTGGCCAGCAGGGGGTCGTAATAGGGGCTGACCGCCGAGCCGGCCTCCACCCAGGTGTCGACTCGCACCGCAGGGAAAGCGGCCTCGGTGAGCAGCCCGGCGCTGGGACGGAAATCGAGGCGGGGGTTCTCCGCGTAGACACGGGCCTGGATGGAATGGCCCGAGGGCGAGGGCGCCAGGGCGTCCAGCGATCCCAATTCTCCGGCCGCCTGGCGGATCATCCATTCCACGAGGTCGATGCCCGTCACCTCCTCGGTGACGCCATGCTCGACCTGCAGGCGCGTGTTCACCTCCAGGAAATAGAAGCCGCCGGTGTCGGCGTCGAGCACGAATTCCACCGTGCCCGCGCTCCGGTACGCCACCAGGCGCCCCAGGCTGGCAGCGGCCTCATGCAAGGCCTTACGGACCTTGTCCGGGAGACCGGGGGCCGGCGTCTCCTCGAACACCTTCTGGTTGCGGCGCTGGGCCGAGCAATCCCGCTCCCCGAGGCACAGCACCTTGCCGCGCCCGTCGCCGAAGATCTGCACCTCGACGTGGCGGGCCCGGGCCACGTACTTCTCCAGGTAGATGCCGGCATGCTTGAAATTGGCCTGGCTGAGCCGGGATACGGTTTCCCACGCCGCTTCCACTTCGGAGACGCCGCGGCATGCCTGCATGCCGATTCCGCCGCCCCCGGCGGTGCTCTTCAGGATTACGGGATAGCCGATGCGCCCGGCGGCTTCCAGGGCCTCGGACACCCCGGACAGGAGAGCGGTCCCGGGGAGCAGGGGCACGCCGCAAACCCCGGCCAGCTTGCGCGCGGTGTGCTTGAGGCCGAAGCTGCGGATTTGCAGGGGGGTGGGCCCGATGAAACGGATGCCGGCCTCCTCGCAGGCCTCGGCGAAATCAGCGTTCTCGGAGAGGAAGCCATAGCCGGGATGAACCGCCTCGGCCCCGCAGGCCTTGGCCGCCGCGAGGATGCGGGAGGCGTCCAGGTAGCTGGACGCGGCCGGAGCCGGGCCGATGGGATGCGCCTCGTCGGCGGCGGAGACGTGCAGGGATCCGGCGTCGGCCCCGGAGAATACGGCCGCGGAGCGGATGCCCATGCGGCGGAGCGTGCGGGCCACGCGGCAGGCGATTTCGCCGCGGTTGGCGATCAGGACCTTGGTGAACATGGGGCCGCTACCAGATGAGGAGCCGGATCGGCGTCGGGTTGTAGGCGTTGCAGGGATTGTTGAGCTGGGGGCAGTTGGAGATGAGCGCCACCACGTCCATCTCGGCGCGCAGCTCCACGTACTTCCCCGGCGCGGACACGCCGTCGGCGAAAGTGAGCCCGCCGGCGGGGGTGACCGGCACGTTCATGAAGAAGTTGATGTTGCTGGAGAGGTCCCGCTTGCCGATGCGCCGTTCCGTCCGGGCCAGCTCCAGCAGGAAGCTGTCGCGGCAATTGTGCATGTGACGCTTCTCCAGGGCATAGCGCACGGTGTTGCTCTCCGCCGAGCAGGCGCCGCCCAGGGTGTCGTGGCGGCCGCAGGTGTCGGCGGCGATAGTGAGGAGGACGTCGCCCTCGCCGGAAAACAGCCGCGTGCCGGCGGTCAGGAAGATATTGCCCTGCTCCCGGATGGTGCGCAGGGCGTCGTACCTATCGGAGGGATCGGCGGCGCTGTAGAACAGGGTGTCCACGGCCTGGTTGCCCTCCAGGTCCAGGATGCGGAAATGCTGGCCCTTGCGGATGGGATGGGACCAGCCCAGGCCCGCCGGGAGCACGTGATCGTAAACCGCATCCTCGGGGCGAAGCGGGCTTTCGGTGTAGACGAGAGAGGCCATTCTGTTCCTATGGGATGGGCGGACGGACCGCCAGGGACGCGTAGGATTCGGTGTTCCGGAACCCCCGGACATTTTCCGGGCGGAAGTTGCGGCAATGGTCGTCGGGGCCCGCCTCCGGGACGCGCTGCACCTCGATGCGCACGGGAGGCGGGGCATAGGTGCGGGAGGGATCCATTGGGTGGGGGGTGTTGGACACCACCGCCAGCACCGCCATCTCGGCCCGCAGGGTCACCGCGGCCCCGGGGCGGGAGTTGCCGGGGACGAAATGCATGCCGCCGTCGTCGTCCACGGTCACCTTGCTGAAGAAGTTCACGTTGGCGGCGAGGTCCCGCTTCCCCAGGCCGTGCTTGCCCAGCTCGACGAGGAAATTGTCGCGCCCATTGCGGTGGAAGCGGTTCCGATCCTTCTGGTAGTTGGAGGGGCCGTACTTGGCTTCGGTGCCCCGGGCGTCGGTGATCCCGCCGAGGGTGTCATGCCAGCCGCAGCCGTCCTCGATCACGGAGAGCAGCACCCGGCCCATGTCCGAGTAGAGAACGAATCCCCGGGTGAGGTAGGCGGTGTGCTGGGCCTTCAAGGTGTCGGGCATGTTGTAGCGTTCGAGCGGGTCGGCGGCGTTGAAGAACAGGGCCGAGACGTTTGCGCCGCCCTCGAGGTCGGTGAGCCGCAGCGCTGTGCCGCGGGGCAGGATGAAGGAACGCATGGCTCCGCCCGGGAGGGGCTCGTCCAGCAGGGGTACGGCTTGCGGCATGTCAGGGCTCCACGTCGTCGCCGGCCATGGCCAATCGGATCATGGGCAGGTCGCGGACATATTCGGGGTTGTCGGGATTGTCGGGATGGATCCATTCCTCCAGGCGGCGCTTGGCGGCCAGGAAATGCGGGGTGAGGAGCTGGGCCTGGCTGCGGGGACGTTCCACCGGAACCTTGAGGAATTCCAGGATGCGCCCGGGCCGCGCCCCCAGCACCAGGATGCGATCGGCGAGGAAGATGGCCTCATCCAGATCGTGGGTCACGAAGACCACGGTCACGTCCACGTTCTTCCAGATCTGCAGGAGATGACGCTGCATCTGGCAGCGGGTCTGGGCATCCAGCGCGCCGAAGGGCTCGTCCATGAGCAGGATGGGCGGATTGTTGGCCAGGGCGCGGGCGATGGCCACCCGCTGCTTCATGCCGCCGGAGAGCTGATGGGGATAGGCGTTCGCCTGGGCGCCCAGGCCGACCATCTCCAGCCATTGGCGCGCCTCCTCCTCCGAGGTCGCCGACCCCTGGCCGCGCATGCGCGGGCCGAACATCACGTTCTTCTGCACCGTCAGCCAGGGGAACAGGGTGTAGTCCTGGAACACCATGCCCCGGTCCGCGCCGGGCCAGTCCACCGGACTGCCCTTCACCTTCACCATGCCGCCGTCATGGGTCTCCAGTCCGCCCAGGATGCGCAGCAGGGTGGACTTGCCGCAGCCGGAAGCGCCGATGACGCAGACGAATTCCCGGCGATGCACCTTGAAGCTGATGTCCCCGAGCACGGGCGGGGAACCGGGCGTGCCGGGAAACTCCTTGCGGAGATGCTCGACTTCGAGCACCACCTCCCGGGCCTCGATGGCCCGGAAGCGCTCCGCGACGCCCGGGGACAGGTCGCGGTAATCGGGGAGTTGCAGCGCGGCTTCCATGTCACCTCCCGTCCCGGTCCCAGGGGAAGAACACCCGGCCCAGTCCCTTGAGCAGGAGATCTGTCCCCAGGCCGATGAGGCCGATGAGGATGATGGCCGCGTAGACATTGTCGTAATTGCGGTACTTGGCCTGCTGGTAGATGAAGAAGCTGATCCCCGAACTGGCCCCGATGAGCTCGGCCACGATCAGGTAGGTCCAGGCCCAGCCCAGCAGGATGCGCATGTCCCGGTACAGCCGGGGCAGGATGCCCGGCACCACCACGTTGAGGACCAGTTGGCGGCGCCGCGCGCCCAGGGTCTGGGCCGCCTCCAGGAGGGGTATGGGCAGGGATCGGGTGGTATTGGCCAGCACCAGCACCATCTGGAAGAAGGTGCCGATGAAGATGATGGCCACCTTGGGGGCGTCGTCGATGCCGAGGACGGCCACCGACAGGGCCCCGAACACCGGCGCCGGCATGTAGCGGATGAAGTCCACG
>CBILQL010000117.1:0-10284 GCA_966238865.1 uncultured bacterium | reverse complement strand
GCCGCCTGCTTCATGCTCATCGCCTACCTGGGATACACGTTCTACGAATCGGAGTACCTGGCCTACTCCCAGCAGATGGAGAGGCTGGACGGCGAGATCCGCGGCAAGAAGGCGGAACTGATGCAGATCCTGGCCCAGAAGCAGCGGCTCAAGGATCTGGAGGCCGAGATCGAGCAGGCCAACCAGGAGTTCGCGCGGCTGCAGGAGATGTTCCCGGACGAGGAGATCATCCCCCGGCGCCTCATCGACCTCACCGCCGTCACGCGGAAGTCGCTCACCGTGCCCACCAAGTTCCTGCCCCTGCGCGTGGAGGAGAAGGAGTTCTACAAGGAGAACCACTACGCCATCACCATCTCCAGCAGCTACCACGCGCTGGGGATGCTCTTCGGCGAAGTCGCGAATTTCCGCTATCCCACGTCCATCAGCAAGCTGACCATCGACAGGGCCCCGGACCTGGACAAGGAAGTCGAGGACGCCAGGGATCACGGGGAGACCCCCCGCACCATCGTCGCCAATTTCCAGCTCACCACCTTCACTTCCAAAAAATGAGCGGGAGCGGAATGGGAACGGAAACCGTGAAGCCAGGACCCCGGCGGGATCCCGCCGGGCGGAGAAATCGGTTAAATTGAGACCATGAATACTTCAAAAAAGCCAAACAACGCAAGCCTCCCGGTCCTCCCGGCCCTGATTGCCCTCCTGGCGCTGCTGCCGGCCGTTCCCCGGGCGTTCCAATTGCAGGACATCAACCTGGCCTCCGCCCAGGGCCAGCTCTTCCTCAAGCTGACCTTCGACAAGACGGGCCCCGGCGACCAGGGCGAATACCCGCTGTATTTCCAGAAGGTGGATCCGTCGCGCGGCACCTTGACCATCTCCTTCCTCGACACGGAGAGCCCCTTTCCCTATGGACGGCATCCGGTCGAGGCCGCCAATCCCGCCCTCGAGGAAGTGCTCCTCAAGCGCGTGACCAGCCCCAGCGGGAAGAACTTCCTCGGCATCGAGCTGCGCCTCAAGGAACCCCCGGCCGGCGAAGCCCCCGTGGACCCGCAGCCCAAGGGCGCCCTCAAGGTCCAGCTCGGAGGCGCCGGCCCGGCCAAATCCGCCAAGGTGGACTGGTCGCTGGCCAAGGCCCTGAAGTCCCGGGACGCCTACCTGGCCGCCAAGGCCGAGGCGCCTCCCGCCCCCCCTCCGATGCGGTTCCCAACAAGGTGGAGGCCCATCCCGCCGAACCCGCAACGGCCCCGGCTCCCTCCGCATCCGCCGCTCCGACAGCCGCGGCACACCCGGCTACCGGCGAGGCCGCGGCCCAGGCGGCCTCCGCGGGCGCGCCCGCAAGCCTGAAGGAGATCCGCCTGGCCGTCACGCGCTCCCAGGAGGACTTGTCCCTGGTCTTCGAACCCGAGTCGGCCACGCCCGTCCATACCGCGATGCCCAGCCCCGGGGATTCCTCGGTGCTGGAGGTGGTCCTCGACGGCCTCGCCTCTTCGCTGCCCCGCAAGGAGTACGTGCTGCACGGCAGCGGGCTGTTCAAGAAGGTGCGCGTCTCCCGGAAGGGAGGCGACCTGGTGCTGCGCTTCCAGATGGCCTCCAAGGCCCCGGTGCACGTCCTGCCCAAGGCCGGGGGCTTAACCCTGACCGGCGCGGGCAGGGGAGAGGCGGCCTCGCCTTTCAAATGGAGCACCGCCAGGCCCGATGCCGCCCCGCCCGCAATGGCCGCCGAGCCCGTGACGTCCGCCCACGAGGAGGGCGCGGCCCTCGACGCCGCCGGATCGGCGGGGAAGTCCGGCAAGGGGCTTTCCTCCAGCCGCACCTTCTCCCTCGGCAAGGGCGGCAAGAGCATGATCCTCCTCAAGGACTCCTCCGCGCTGAAGGAGGCGCCCGGCCCCAAGGCGGGGACCCGCAAGAAGCTTCCCATCGGCGACAAGGTGGAGCGGATCGATCGCGAGGGGGCCTGGATCAAGGTGGTCGCCTCCGGGGACACCGGCTATATCAAGGCCGCCGACGCGGTGTACGAGGACGAGATGAGCGCCGTCCAGGCGGAGAAGCTGCAGAAGGACAAGGATGCCGCGGCGCAGGCCGCCGCCGCCCGCGCCGAGGCCCAGAGGAAGAAGGCCGAGGCGGCCGCGGCCAAGGAAGCCGCCGCCCTGGAAGCCGCCGCGCTGGCGGCCGCCGCCAAGGAGCAGGCCGCCGCCGCCAAGGCGCAGGCCGAGGCCGCCAGGCAGGCCCCCGCCGCCGAGGCCGCGCCGAACATGGCGGCCGCAGAGGCGGAGCCGGTGCGCGTGGCCGGCCCCGCATCCGCGCCGGCGCCCAGGGCCCTGTCCGGAGCCGCCGGCAAGCCCGCCGACGGGCCCAAGCTGTCCCTGGCTGAGAGCCCCGAGCTGGCGGACAAGCTGGCGCAGGAGAAGAAGCGCGCGGAGGAGGAGAAGATGCGGGTGGGCGCGGGCGAGACCCGGGTGGCCTACAACAGCTACGGCCGCCGCGATCCCTTCATCCCGGTGGAGCAGGGGCTTTCGGACAACGGCATCGACATCGATCAGATGAAGGTGGTCGGCATCATCTGGCAGGCCCAGGAGCCGATGGCCGTCCTCGAGCACAACCGGGAAGCCGGGGTCTCCTTCACGGTGAAGCAGGGCGATCCGGTCCACAACGGCCGGGTGTCCCGCATCACCCGCGATCAGGTGACCTTCGACATCAGCGAGTACGGCATCTCGCGGTCCTACAGCCTGAAACTGGTATCCAATAAGGAAGGAAAGAAACAATGATCGCCTCCTTGCATCGCAGCCTCGTGCTGGCCGCGAGCCTGACGGCCGCGGGCTTGCTTTCCGAAGCCCGGGCCGACGACATCACCATGCCTTCCTCCCCCATGGAGCAGCGGGGGCCCGCGCACCGCCAGAACTTCAACTTCTCCAACATGGAGATCCGCTCCGCGTTCAAGGGCCTGTCGGCCGCGGGCCGGGTCGACATCGTGGTGGCCCCCAACGTGGCGGGCCAGAACGTGAACCTCCAGCTCACGGACAAGACCTGGCAGGAGGCCCTGCTCATCCTGTGCCAGATGTACAGCCTCAAGTACCTGGTGGAGGACAACTACCTGTACGTGATGAACATAGCGGACTTCAACAAATCCTCGGTCGAGAACGCCCAGGCGCTGCAGCAGGCCGGCTCGCTGGCCCCCCTGATGCGCGACATCATCAAGCTCAAGAACGCCAAGGCCAAGGACCTCGAGGAGAGCGTGAAGGGCCTGCTCTCCTCCCGGGGCCGCATCAACGTGGTGGAGCGCAACAACGCCTTCCTGGTCTTCGACACGCGCCAGAACATCCAGGAGATCCGCGCCGCCGTGCGCGACCTCGACATCGAGACCTTCCAGGTGAACATCCAGGCCCAGCTCATCCAGGTGGACGCCGACGCCCTCCGCGAGGTGGGCGTGGACTGGCAGTTCTCCGCGGGGAAGGGAAGCATTTCGCCGCTGACCGGCAACAACATGGGCAAGCTGCCGACCACCCCGACCGAGTTCGCCATGACCGGGACCTCCAGCCACGGCGGCCAAGCCTCGAGCTCGGGCTCGGGCAGCTCCGGCGATGGCGGCGGCGGCGCCGACGCGGCCGCCGCCATCGGCGGCGTGGCGGGTGCCACCACGCAGTTCGCCTTCGGCCTCCTCAACGGCAACCTGGCCGTCGCGGTCGCCAACCTGCTCAAGACCGCCAAGGGCGAGGTGCTGGCCAAGCCCCAGATCACCACACTCGACAACACCGAAGCCCGCATCTTCATGGGCGAGCAGGTCCCCATCCGCGTGCTCGACGCCAACGGCCGCCAGGCCATCCAGCTCCAGGACGCCGGCACCTCGCTGCAGGTCACCCCGCACGTCACCGCCGACGGCCGCATCCTGCTCGATCTCAATCCCGAGAAGAACTCCTTCCGCACCGACGCCCAGGCCGGCGTCATCCTGCAGAAGCAGAGCGCCAAGACCACCGTGGTGGTGAACGACGGCGAGACCGTGGTCATCGCCGGGCTCACCACCAAGGAGGAGACCGAGACCGAGACCGGCATCCCGCTGCTCAAGGACATCCCCCTCCTCGGCTACCTCTTCAAGCACACGGCCAACCAGACCCGCAAGCGCGACCTCATCATCTTCGTGACGCCCCACATCGTGCAGCAGGCCGGGCGCGCCGAGCTCGCGAAGAACGACTCCCGCTATTCGGACTTCAAACCGGGGGAGGGCGTCTACGGCGACTATACGCCCGCGTCCGCCACCAAGCCGGCGGCCGCCGATTCCGCCCGCATCAATCGTCCTTGAAGATCACCTGCCGTCCTTGACGGTCATCGGCCGTCCCTGACGGCGGACAGGCCCCCGGCGCTCACCCGCGCGCGAGGCGCAGGGACAGGCGTCCCGCCCCCCGCACGAGCCGGACCTCGCGCCCGAAGGCGCGCGAGAGGCTCGCCGAGGTGAGGCTCCGTCCCACGGGGCCGGCCTCCAGGACCTTCCCCCCCTTGAGAATCAGCGCATGGGTGAAGGATGGGATCACCTCCTCCACGTGATGGGTCACGTACAGGACCGCCGGGCCTCCCCGCGATCCCATCAGGGCCGCGAGGCGGCCGAGGAACATCTCCCGGGCCACTGGATCGAGGCCTGCGGCCGGCTCGTCGAGGATGAGCAGGCCGGGCTTCACCATCAGGGCGCGGACGATGGTCGCCATGCGCCGCTGCCCCTGGCTTGTCCAGGTGAAGGGGCGATCCGCCAGGCGATCGATGCCGGCCTGGCGCATCAGGGCCCGGGCCCGCCGGCGGTCCGACGCCGTGGGCTTGTCGAAGCGCAGCCCCACCGTGCCCACGCAGCCGGAGAGCACGATCTGCTCCACCGTCTGCCAGGCCGGGAACTCGGGCTCGATGTCGCTGCCCACCCAGCCGATCAGGCGGCGCATCTCCGAGAGGTCGGCTTCGCCGAAGCGGCGCCCCAGCACGGCGACGCTCCCCTCCTGGGGCCAGAGCAGCCCCTGCAGGACCGCCATCAGGGAACTCTTGCCGCTGCCGTTGGGGCCGAGCAGCACCCAATGCTCGCCGCGGCGGATGGCGAGGGCGAGATCGTCCAGGACCTTGCGGCCCTCCCGATACAGGGTGATGCCGGTCAGGGAGATGATTGCATCCGGGCCGGTGGGGGAGCGTTTTTCGGGCATGGGACGCTAAAGTGTAGAATGCGGAACGGAAAGTTCAATGCCGGCGGCGCCGACCGCTTTTTGACCTCCCGATGACCGGAAACCGCCCACGGAGTGCTATAATGGTTCCCGTGCGCTTCCGTCCGCTGGCCGCTTCGCTGCTCTTCTGCGTCCTCTGGATCCTCCCGGGTACCGCGCCCGCCAATGCCCCCGAAGACGCCCTCCGCGGTCCCCGGGCGCCGGTCCGTTACGGCCTGCTCTGGCTGCAGGTCGAACCCTCCGACGCCCATGTGGCCCTGGACGGTGAGTTCCTGGACCGGGGCGTCTGGCTCATCTCCATGGCTCCGGGAAGACACGAGGTGATCGTGCGGCGGGAGGGGTTCCAGCCCTGGGTCAGGCAAATCGGCATCGGACCGGGCGAAAGCCTCAAAATCTCCGTCCAACTCGAGAAGGACCCCACGGGGCCCGGCAATACCGCGGCCGAATAGCCGCCGCCGGCGGGCCCCTTCCCGATTAATGCATGGGCATCGGGGTCCCGCCCGGGCTATAATGGCGATGGACCCCCAGCGGAGCGTCGGTTATGACCCGTGGCATGCGTCTCATGATTGTATTTTGCCTCTTCATAGGCGTCATCGTCCTCATGATGGACTGCGCCAAGAAGACCATGAAGCAGAAGCAGCACCACGGGGAAGACGGGACCGGCGACAGCCAGGGCTGGTACTTCCCGGAATCCGGGGCCCGTCCGGCATCCGCGCCGGGCTGAGCGGGGATGGAGCGTCCCGTCGATAGGCCCCTGGACCGGCCTGCATTTCGGGCTGCAAATCAGCCTGGAAACCGGCCTTCGAATCGGCACTTTGCCGCGGGCCGGGAATTCTCATTGATAGAGTCCCTTTTCGACGAGTCGCATTTTTCCCGCACGGGTGAGGGTCTGGGCGACGATGCCTACCTGCTGAAAACCGGGGGCGAGACCTGGGCCGTGAGCACCGATGCCAGCGTGGAGGGGATCCATTATCGCCTGGACTGGACCGCGCCGGCGCAAGCCCTGGAGAAGGCCCTGCTCTCCAACCTCTCCGACGTCAACGCCATGGGCGGCCGGACCGCCCTGGCCTTCCTCGCCCTGGGGGCCCCGGCATCCTGGGGCGAGCCGGAAATCGCCTCCCTGGGGGAGGCGATCCGCACCCTGGAGCGGCGCTTCGGCTTCCGGGTGGGCGGGGGAGATACGGTGCGGATGCCGGCGGAGGGCCCGGCAACAGCCGGTTTCTTCTCCATCACCGTCCTGGGGCCGATCCGCGGCCGGCCCCTGCTCCGCAGCCATGCCCGTCCCGGGCACGGCATCTACGTGAGCGGCGCCTTGGGGGCCTCGGCGGCCGGATTGGCCCTGCTCGAAAGCGGTTACAGGCCGGATCCGGCTTCCGCCGTCCGATCCGCAGGCGCCGAGGCGGCCGTTGCGGCCCACCTGAGACCCTCGCCGCCCCTGGGGCTGGGCCCCTTCCTGGCCGGCCTGCCCGGCCCGGTGGCCGCCATCGATCTCAGCGACGGCCTGTCCTCGGAGCTCTGGCACCTGTCCCGGCAAAGCGGTTGCCGGATGGCGGTGGAATGGGGTAAACTGCCCTATGAACGGGAGTTGATCGCCGCCGGCTGCGGCCGACCCGAGGACGCGAGGGATCGGGTGCTGCACGGCGGGGAGGATTATCAGTTGCTCTTCACCGGGGAATTCAGCGACGCCGAACTCGAGGCCATGCGGGCGCATGCCCGCGTCACCCGCATCGGAGACGTGGAGGAGGGCTCCGGGGTCTTCCTCAGGGAGCCGGACGGCCGGGAAGCCGGCCTCGAGCCGGGAGGGTGGTCCCACTAGATGAGCACCCAGACCCGCAGGGCCAAGCGCAAGGTCGGCGAAATCCTCCTGTCGCAGGGTTACATCAACCAGCAGCAGCTCGACCACGCCCTCGAGCAGCACCAGACCACAGGCATCAGCCTGGGCACGGTGCTGGTCAAGCTCGGGTTCATCGACGAGGACACCCTCAACGCCGTCCTCGGCAAGCAGCTCGAGTTCTCCTACCGCAAGCGCATCGGCGAGATCCTGGTGGACCAGGGCTACATCACCGCCGCCCAGCTCCAGGAGGGCCTCGCCAAGCAGAAGAGCATGAACCTCCCGCTGGGCAAGTGCCTGGTGAAGCTCGGCTTCATCGAGGAGGGCAAGCTCCTGGACGTGCTGGCCGCCCAGCTCGACCTCCAGCACATCAACCTGGAGAACTTCAAGTTCCAGAACAACATCGTCCACATGATCTCGGAGGAGATGGCGCGGTCCTACAAGGTGATCCCGCTCTACGAGAAGGACGGCGTGCTGACCGTGGCCATGGTGGACCCCACCAACCTGCGGTCGCTGGATCACATCAAGTTCAAGACCGGCAAGGACGTGGAGCCGGTGATCGGCACCGAGGCCGAGATCCTCGCCGCCATCGACCGGGCCTACACCGGCACCAAGGAGAAGCTCAGCGACCTCATCGGCAAGGACGCGGACGGCGACCTCGTCCTCGACAGCAAGGAGGAGAAGGACGAGCCCGAGCTGATCGGCGACGAGGAAGGCCGCCAGATCATCAAGATCGTGAACCTGATCGTGAGCGAAGCCATCCGCCTGGGCGCCTCGGACATCCACCTGGAGCCCCAGGAGAAGAACATGCGCATCCGGTACCGCATCGACGGCGACCTGATGGAGCAGAACCCCATCCCGGCCCGCCTCATGGTGCAGATTATCTCCCGCCTCAAGGTGCTCGGCGGCATGGACATCGCCGAGAAGCGCCGGCCGCTCGACGGCCGGGCCCACATCCAGTACAAGGGGAAGGAGGTGGATCTCCGCCTCTCCACCTTCCCGGTGCTGCTGCGCGCCCGCGGCGTGGTGGAGAAGATGGTGATCCGCATCATCGATCCCAACACCGAGGTGGCCGGCCTCGACAAGATGCGCTTCTCGCAGACCGTGTTCCCGGTCATCTCCCAGCTCGTCGACCTTCCGGACGGGATCATCCTGGTCACCGGCCCCACCGGCTCCGGCAAGTCCAGCACCCTGTACGCCTTCATCAAGCACGTCAACGTGCCCGGGGTCAACGTGGTCACCATGGAGGATCCGGTCGAGAAGAACATCGCCGGCATCTCCCAGGGCCAGATCAACAACGCCGCGGGCTTCACCTTCGCGGCCGGCATCCGCTCCATCCTGCGCCAGGACCCGGACATCATCATGCTGGGCGAGATGCGCGACAAGGAGACGGCGGAGATGGCCATCCAGGCCGCCCTGACCGGCCACCTGGTGTTCTCCACCCTGCACACCAACGACGCCGCCGGCGCCTTCACGCGCCTGCTCGACATGGGCCTCGAGCCCTTCCTCGTCACCTCCTGCGTCAAGGGCGTGCTGGCCCAGCGCCTGGTGCGCAGGATCTGCGAGAAGTGCAAGCAGCAGGTGGAGATCCCGGACGTGGTGCTGCAGAACATCGGCATCCGCCCCGGCACCCCCTTCTACCAGGGCAAGGGCTGCACCCATTGCAACAACTCGGGCTACAAGGGCCGCATCGCCATCTTCGAGCTGCTGGTGCCCAACGAGCACATCCACAAGATGATCCTGGAGCGGAAGTCCAGCGAGGAGATCAAGAACTTCGCCATCCGCAACCTGGGCATGGCCACCCTGCGCCGGGACGGCCTGGAGAAGGCCCTGCAGGGGCTCACCACCATCGAGCAGGTGGTGGCGGTCTCCCAGGCGGAGATGTAGCCTTCGCCGGCTCAGGCGAATACCTTCCACCTCTTCATGCTGTGGGACCCGTACAGGTTCGGGGTCTGCGGATACTGCTGCGACGGCAGCGCCTTGGCGATGGCGGCGTGCCATTTCGCGTAGGTGGCGTTCGCCGGCAGCTTCGCCAGCTCGCGCAGCGCCACGAAGGAGAAGGCCCCGTTGGGCCGCCCCTCGAAATAGGCGTCGTAGCTGAACTCCGTGTCCTGGCAGCCGGACATCAGCAGGGAGGCGTACCGCCCCGGAGGGCTCGAGCTGCGCGTCGCGCGCCGCTTGCCCAGCTTGGCGGAGTCGCGCCGGGAGAGGTAGGTGCCCGGCGGGAGGAAGCGGACCTTGCGGACCGGGGATCCCTTCGCCCGCACGGGCTTCGGCGTGGTGATGGGGGCGAACCTGGCCACGGTCCCGGAATGGCAGGAATCGGAGATCATCAGGAGGCGCAGGCCGCGGGGGCGGTCGCTGTACAGGTCGAAGAGCTCGTCGTCGGTGATGGGCCCGTTGCTGGAGATGTCGTGGGGGCACAGGCATTCGTCCGTGCCGTCCGGTTCGTCGCCGTCGTCGTCGGGCACGAAGGATCCGTGGCCCGAATACTGGATCACCACCACGTCGCCGGACCCGCCCTTTGCGATGGTGGCGGCGATGGCTGCGCGCATCCCCTTGCCGGTGGCCTTCCGGTCGAGCAGCCTGTCCACGGCGAAGCCGCGCCTGGCCAGCTCCTTCGACCAGTCGTTGGCGTCGTTTACGCAGCCCGCGAGATCGCTTCCGGTTCCGGGGTAATCGTTGATGCCGATGCACAGGGCGTACTTGTCCATGTCCGGGACTCCTTCCTGGCGTGATCGCGGGCGGACGCCCGCTAGGCCGGCGAGGCCGGGGGCTGGCGGCCCGGCGGGAACCGGCCGCGCGGCAGGGCGTCCCGGGCCAGCAGGAACATCAGGTAGACGGTGAACGGAATCGTGATCATCACGCCCCAGCCCCAGCTGGCGAAGGCGACGATCACGTTGATGACGATGAGAATCGCCAGGACGGCGATGATCTTGAGCCATGCCGCCACCGTGTTCAATCCCGGCAGGTGATCGTTCTCCGCCGGCTCCTCGTTCTCGGCCATCGCTCCCTCCTCCTCACTTCGCCGGCGAGTCCTTGAGCCAGCTGGCCAGGTCCTCGGCGTGCTCCTCCTCCACCGCCAGGATCTCCTCCATCAGGCGGCGGGTGGTGGGGTCCTTGTCCCCGAAATACTGGATCATCTCGCGGTAGCTGTCGATGGCGATGCGCTCCGCCACCAGGTCCTCCTTGACCATGTCCTCGAGGCTGGCGCCCGGCTGGTACTCGGCGTGGCTGCGGGTCAGCAGGCCCTCCGGGTTGAAGTCGGGC
>CBILQL010000116.1:0-10294 GCA_966238865.1 uncultured bacterium | reverse complement strand
AGGGTATCGTACGCGATAACCGATCCCAGCGAGTGGCCGACCAGCAAGATTTGATCATAGCCGGATGCGTAGACATGGTAGGCGGTTTTGAAGGCCTCCTTGAGGATGCGGGCGCGGACCTCGGCGAAGCGGCTCGCCTTGTGGGAGGAGAGGTAGACGGCCAGGTCTCCGATGTACTCGCGGAGCACCGAGCGCAGCCCCAGGAAGGCGAGCACGCCGATGGCGCCGTAGACCCAGATCAGGGGCATGCCGTTCAGTTCGCCGGCCTCGTATTCGCCGGGTTTCCACGTGTACCAGGCGCTGAAGAATCCGCCGGAGATGATGGCGACGCTGGCACAGATCGCCTGGTTCCAGATGATCACGGCCCTGAAGGGGTACCGGCGGGCCTCGCCCCGGTTCCGGAACGCCGAATACGCCCTGGAGGCCCGATCCAGCACTGCCGCCAGCACCACGGATGCCAGGGTCGCCCAACAGGCCCACTGGGCCTTTTCGAGGGCATGTCCGTTCTTCACCTGCAACCATCCGATGGACCACTTTTCCGGCCAGTCGAACAGTGCCGGTACCTGCACCGCCCCGGCCGCGAAAACCAGGGGCATCACGATCCATTCCACTATCCCCATGCGCCGCCAATTCCTGTGGATGAGGGCCGCGATGACCGGCAGGGCCAGGATGTTGAGGATGCGCATCAGGAAGGAAAGCTCTTCCAGCGGGCGCATCCACTGGGATTTGCTCAAGGAATCCGCCAGCCTCCAGCCCACGGCGACGAGTCCCAGGAGGAGGATGAGGATGTAGAAGAAACCGACCACATTGTTTGCGACAGGGAGGGGAAACTTCTTCCAAGTCCTCCAGAAAAACCGCCGGAACTCGCTCTTGATGGAGAAGAGAATCCCGGCTATCCCTGCGCTGAACAGGAAGAACAAGGCGTCGAACAAGGTCGCCATCCCGGCTGTGATGGGAGCCCAATAGGCCTCGTAGACATCCACGGTCCCGCCGCCCTTTCCCTCCTTGTCCGGCGTGAAGTCCATCCGAACCCGGGAAATCGAAGCTTCGGCCTTGTCCTCCCCAATCAGCGGGGCGTTTTCGACCGTGACCGAGCAACCCGCGCCGACTTTTCCCCAGGCTTCGTGCTTCCTCAGTGTTTCGGCGACAGTGCCCATGGATTCGAACGCCACCTGCTGACCCATGCCGTGGAAGACGATGACGGCGGTTTTCACCTGCTTCATCCGCGACTCCGTTTGTGGAGGATGGAAAGGCCCATCCGGCGGAAGAATCTAGCGCGAGGGTTCGGCCATGGCAAGCCGCGCGAAAATCCGGAATCGGCACCTCCGCGGTTCCATAGGTTTATCTTCAAAGAAGAGAGTCAAGAAGAGTCGGTTTCTTCAGGAATAGGAGAATCCAATGAAAGCGATAGTATTTCACGGAATCGGGGATATCCGCTTGGAAGACGTCCCGGAGCCGCGCCTCAAGGAGCCTACTGACGCCATTGTCCGCATCACCACAAGCGCCATTTGCGGCACGGATTTGCACATGGTGCGAGGCACGCTGTCGGGCATGAAAAAAGGCACCATCCTGGGCCATGAAGGAGTGGG
The DNA here is from genome assembly GCA_966238865.1 of uncultured bacterium. GTDB lineage: Bacteria > Fibrobacterota > Fibrobacteria > UBA11236 > UBA11236 > CBILQL01. Next base: position 8,705 of record CBILQL010000116.1, on the reverse strand, counting down.
CGTGGTGGAAGCCATCGGCAAGGATGTGCGGAACCTGTCCATCGGGGACCGGGTCATCATCCCGTCCACAATCGCCTGCGGATACTGCTCATATTGCCGTGCCGGCTATACGTCGCAATGCGATACCGCCAATCCGAACGGAAAGAAGGCGGGCACCGCCTTCTTCGGCGGGCCGAAATTGACCGGTCCGTTCGAGGGCCTGCAGGCGGAAAAGGCCCGCATCCCCTTCGCGGGCGTGAACCTCGTCAAGATTCCCGACACCGTGTCCGACGAGCAGGCCATCCTGCTCTCCGATATCGGACCCACGGGGTATTTCGCCGCCGACATCGCCGAAATCAAGCCCGGGGACTCGGTGGCCGTGTTCGGCTGCGGGCCCGTGGGGCAATTCGCCATCCTGGGCGCCAAGTTGAAAGGCGCCGCGCGCGTCTTCGCCGTGGACCGGATACCGGCGCGCCTGGAGACGGCCCGGCGGCAGGGCGCCGAGGTCATCGACTTCGACGCCGAGGACCCGGTGGAAGCCATCGGCCGGCTGACCGGCGACATCGGCGTGGATCGGGCCATCGACGCCGTCGGCGTGGACGCCGATCACCCGGACTCCGGCCCCGCGGGCAAGAAGGCGAAATCCCAGGCCAAGGAGTTCGAGCAGGAAATCGCGCAAGTGGCCCCGCAAGCCGCGAAAGGCGATTCCGACGGAAGCTGGAAGCCTGGCTCGGCCCCGTCCCAGGTCCTCCAATGGGCCATCGCCTCGGTATGCAAGGCGGGAACGCTCTCCATCGTCGGCGTCTATCCCGAAACCATGCAGTCCTTCCCCATCGGGCAGGCCATGAACAAAAACCTGACGCTGAAGATGGGCAATTGCAATCATCGGAAATACATCCCATACCTGCTCGACCTGATGGTTTCCCGGGTCATCCGCCCCGAGGAGTTCCTGGAGCAGGTCCAGCCGATGTCCAGCGCGCTGGAAGCCTATGAGGCCTTCAATGCGCGCCGGCAGGGATGGCTGAAGGTGGAGTTGGAACCCTCGGCTTGATCGAAGAGAGCGGTGTAGGTGAGGTAAGCGAAGCATAGGGCGCCCCGCAACGGGACGCCCCGTGGCAAGACGCCCCCCCATGGGCGCCCGGCCAGGAGGCAGGGACATGACCAGCCGGAAAATCGCCGCCGGCTAGGGGATGGCGACCTTGCGGTAGGCCATGGCCTCGCCGTCGCTCCGGATGGCGAGATTGTAGACGCCCGGCGCCCAGCCTGTGGTGGTGATGCTCATGTCCTTGGCGCCTTGCCCGGGAATCTCCGCCACCCGGGAGCCGCGCACGTCGCGCACTTCCACGGAGCGGATGCCGCCCAGGTTGGAGCGCAGGTCCACGCGTCCCATCGAAACGCGGAATTCCAGGGTCCCGCCCCAGAGCGGCTGCGATTCCGCCCGGGGCCTGGCGAACACGGGAATGCTGCTCAACTGGTTCATGGTGTACCAGGTCTCCCGGGTCCAGTTGGCGGTGCCGGTGCTGCCGGCGATGGCGGCGTTCAGGCTGATATAGATCACCTTGCCGGCCTCCAGGCCGTTGATGGCGAGGAACACGCTCTTCTTGTCCGGCGACTGGGTGACCGCGGACACCGTCAGGGCCTTGGTGCCGGTGGCCGGTCCGCCGTAGTTGGAGGTGCTGACATAATGCCAGGAGCGCACGGTATAGTTGGCCTTGTCCAGGGCGGCGGCATTGGGCTCGCCGGTATATTCGATTTCCAGGCCGCCCTGGCGCGCACGCACGGCCAGCATCTCGAAGGTCGCCTTGCCGTTCGGCTTCAGCTTCTGCAGGCCGAAGTCCTGCCGGTAGGCCCAATCCGGTGCCCCCTGGCCGCATTGGCCGACATAGAGATGGCCGTCGGGTCCCCAGACGAGGCGGTTGGGACCGGCCTCGAAGCCGCCGGAGAAGAAGAACACCGAACCCTGGTACTCGTTGTTCACCTTGTCGAGGAAGATGCGGCGGATGCCTCCCGACACCGCGTCGCCGAGCAGCATCTGGCCGGCATAGAGCCCGGTGGGCACGAGGAGGGGACCGCCCGGGGCGCGGGCCACGTCGGTCTGGGGCAGGTAGACCACCGGCGGGGATACTGTCATGTTGTCCCAGGTCTCGGCCGGCTCATGCTTGAAGCCGTAGAACCTCCCCTTCCGGATGTTGATGAGCTTGTTGGCGGGCAGCCAGTTGCCCTGCACGTCCGGGACGAACAGCTCGTTGTCCGGCCCCAGGCCGATGCCGTTGGGCTCCCGCAGGCCCATGGCGAATACTTCGGTGGCCCCGGTCGTCGGATCCACCGACATGGTGGTGCCGCGGTTCGGATTCTTCTGCGCCCAGGCGGAAACGCCGGTGGCGACGTCCTTGCCCGAGGACGGGCTCATCCAGAACTTGCCGTCCTTGAACACCAGGCCGAACAGGAATTCATGGCGGGCATGTGTCCCGGGGATCTTGGTGATTTCCCTGGCCGTCTCGGCCACGCCGTCCTTATTTGCGTCGGGCAGCTCGATCAGCCGCTCGCCGCCGGTGACGTACACCTTGTCGTCCTTGACCATCATCCCCACGGGATCTTCCAGCCCCGAGGCGAAGGTGGCGACCTTGGGAGCGGGAGAATCGCCGGTCACGTCGCTCAGGATGTACACGGCGCCTTTCCGCTGGGCGAGATGGATGTCGTTGTGCAATCCTCCCCAATGCGCCACCGCGAGCCGGCCATCGGAGAAGAATCCGAGGCCGGTGACCATGGGCTTGAAGTTGGCGTCGGGGCGCAGGTTGACGATGGTCCAGCCGGGATGGGCGGTTTCCGGAATCGCGGCCTGGGAAATCAAGCTGCTGGCGAGGACCGCGGCACCGAAGGATAGCCTGGAAACTGGACAATGCGATTTCGATGCCATGGACATGGCGGGTCCCCCTCTTCGAATGAAATGCCGGGTACGAATACCCAGGGTCCAATCTATCGCTGGGGGTTGCTACGCATCAACGGATTCTGTCAGGGCTCCGGACGGAATCGGGGGCAAAGTCTTTTTTTACATATTAATGCCGATTTTTTACATATATTGTTGCCTTGGATTGGCCTTCATTCTTCAGAGTCGATGGTTGACGATTCGCACCCACCCCTATACCTTCATACCCTGTGCTTTCGTCGACCTCCAGCAACCCCGGCAATCCCGACAACCCCACGAATCCGACGACACTCGCCCCCCTTCCGAAGCCGGTTTTCCGGGCGGATCAAGGGTCGATAATCCTCCCGGGGTCTGGTGTCCAGCGCATCCTCCGCATCGATTCCGATCTCGGCGACGTGCCTATAAACGCGCCGGTGTTCGGCTCGCGGACCTGGCTGGAAGCCACGCGCAAGGCGCATCCCTTCCCCCTCGAGGTGCTCAAGCTCTATGCGGGAGATGCCCTGGCCGCCTATCTGCCCCTGCAGACCATCCGCCGGGGCGGGCTGGTCAAGGCCTTCGTGCCCATCCAGACCTTCTATGGCGGCCCGTATTTCCTCCCCGGCCCGCGCCGGCGTTTCGACGAGGAGACGCGGGAGCGGAACGGAATCCTCTCGGCCATGCTCGCCTGGCTCGAGCAGAGGACCCATTATTGCTTCCTCCTGCCCGAAGGCAGGGACGTGCGCCCGGCCCTGGATCGGAACTGGCGCTCCCTGCCGCGCTATACCGTGCTGAACCGGCTCCGCGAGCCGGACTCCCTGGAGGGCAACAAGGATTACCGCGCCAATCTCCGCAAGGCGGAAAAGGCCGGGCTGTCCTTCGGCCCCGTGGCGGGCGAGGATCGGTTCGCCGAAGCCTATGCCCGCACCTTCCGGCGGAAAGGGCTGGCGATGAAATGGAAGCCGGAATGGGCCTCCGACCTGCGCCGCGAGCTGACCGGCATGGGACTCATGGAGAATTGGGCCGTGCGCGACCGGGACGGCGAGCCCGTGGCCTTCGGAAGCATGGCCCCGGACCCCGTCCACGATACCGTCATCCTCTGGTGCGCGTGCAGCCTGGAGCGGGCGGAACGGAACGGCGCGATGCATTTCCTGTACCGGAACCTGCTCCTCCAGTACCGCGAGCGTTACGGCTGCCTGGACTTCTGCGGCGCCGACGACCGCAGCCTGTCGGTGTTCAAGGAGAAGTTCGCCAACCGGATGGAGTTCCGGTACTCCCTGGAGAAGTACCGCGGGCCGGTGTCGAAGGGGCTCATCAAGGGGTATGAGGTAGCGCGCGGCGCGTTGGCCGGGAGCTAGCGCCGCGACAACGGCACTGCATTCGTCTCCTCAATTCAAGCCGCCAAGCGCCCCTATGACATCATGCGCCCCCATCACTTGAGTGCCCGCGCCCATTTTATCCTGGGAAGGAAGCGGGAAGAAAAGAACATGATGGACGGTTGTTCCCGGCTTCAACAGGCCTTGAGGAACGCCTTTCGCAGTCAACTCTTTGGAGGCTTGATCGAACAGTTGCGAACCGGCTTGTTTGCGCCGCCATTTCGCCTCTCCGAGGAGGAGATGCTTGCCGTCCAGGGAAAGTGAAACGACATCCCATTCCGGTCCTTGGCCGCTCCACCTGAGGCGTGCCGCCTCGACAGCCGCGCGTGAAAGGAGCGAAGTCCAGTCAGGGTAGACAACTTCGGCAAACCCCGGGAGGCGGGACCCCAAAGCCTCGGCCAAGGCCCGCCGTTGGAGCGGCGCCGCCGATTGATCTGCGACGAAATAGACTCCGCCCTTCCGCCGCACCCATTCCAGAAGCAGCCGGGTCTTGCCCACCCGCCGGCGCCCCCATATTACCGCAAACCCTCCCGATGGCCGGGTCGAAAGGGCCTCCAGCCGTTTCAACTCGGCGGTCCTATCCAGGAATTCCATTTTTTATGCCCTTTATCATTATGTATGATTCGAACCTGCAACCAACGGTTCAGAAAGACGACCGTCTCGGGCTGGATGAGGCGAATTCAAAATGGATTCGGCATTTTCAGCCTGCTTCCACCTGGCGGGTGTACACCGAGTGTACCCCTCCGGAGATGAATACGCCGAGTTGGCGTCCTGTGTGGAGCGGAACATCAATCCGGCCTTGGCCCCCGCGGAGTCGGGGGCTGGAGCAAGCAATTTCTCGCGTCCATGTAGGCCCGCCCGGATCCTAGGGCAAGACTTGCAAGGATCTGTTCAGGGTCCGTCCTCCCACCTCCAGCAACAGCCGGTAGGAACCCGCCGACAATGCGTTGCCACGGCCATCCTTGGCATCCCAGCGCAGGAAATGCTGCCCGGTCCGCATAGGGCCGTCCACCATCACCTTCACCTCGCGTCCTTTGAGGTCATGAATGGCGATACGTACCTTGAGCGCTCCCGCTGCCGAGGCCGGAACCGCGAACCGGATGAACACATGGCTGCGCACCGGGTTCGGGAAGGCCCGCAGGTCCGGATGGGAGGGATGCGCCGCGGCGAAGACCCGGCCCAGGGAGGCGACAAATTCCGGGGACCCGGCGAAGAGGAGGAGGTCCCGCTCCGATTCGCCGTCCTGGGGTTCGACCGCATACGTGGTGTTTTCGGTCCAGGGAAGGAACCGACCCGTGGCGGAATCCGCCAGTGCGGCGACCACGCCTTCGGGCAGGGCACCGGTCCCGATCAGACGCTGCACATAGCGCTGCCCCGATTGCAGCCCCGAAAGACGCGCGGTCCACACCTCTCCTCCATCCGAACCCAGGGAACGGAAATCGGTTTGCAGGAGGCCCGCGCCTTCGACGCCGGATACGAAGCCCGCGCGGAATCCCGGCTCAGGGGATTCGGGCTTGGGGGCCCTCCAGGCCGCCGGATCAATCGATCGCCTGGCCAGGACCCTTGCATTGGGCAGGGCGCCGAAGAGATGGCCCGATTCCTTGCCGCCGGCGCCGAGAGAGACCCATTCGAGGTGGAAGCCGCTCAGGGAAACCGGGGACGCAGTATCCGCGGCCTTCAGTGACGGGATGCGGAGTCGCAAGGTGTCGGACGAGGCGTTGTAGGCATAGTAGCCTTCCCAGGGCAGGAGCGCCGGGGTGGACAGCGGTGCGACCCAGGAACTGTCGCGATAGGTATAAGGGCCCACCAGGGAGCCGGAGACCCCATGGGTGGAGTCCAGCACGCTCTGCCAGGAGACCGGGAAGAGATAGGGATTTCCGAAGGACCGCCAGGTGCCCGGAGGCAGCACGATTTCGAAGGCCCTGCTCACCGGAGCCGCGATGCCGCCGGCGATGGTCGGCAGGAATCGCTTGGAGCGGGTCTTGAGCCAATAGGCCGTGCCAGGGGAGGAATTCTCCAAGGCGGGTCCGAATTCGCGAAGGCCTTGGGGACCGCGTTCATAAAGTTTCCAATGCCGGCCATAGGTCCCCAGGTGGGAGGCCGCTTCGCTCCAGCGGAGGGTGTCGGCCAAGGTGGGTGGCGAGAAGAGGCGCCATTGCATCACCGGAAGGCTGTCCGCGGCGCGCAAGGCGGGGACCTGCACCTCGATATCGGTTCGATCTGTAGCTGTGCGGTTACGGCCGTCATGGGCCATCAGGTGGTATTCGTAGCCGGTGCTGTCCAGCGGGGCCGTCAGCTGCAGCTCGAAACGGCCATCCGCGTCGAGCGTGACCGAGGCGGAATCGAAGGCGGCCTGACCGCCCTTGCGGAACATCAGGAAGGCGCGGGCATTGGAGATATTGTCGATCAGCCGGCCCACCACCGAGGGGCGCGATCCGGGCGCGCGGCGGACCACCGGCGTGCTGTCCCGGATCACGGGAGGCAAGGTATCCACGGCCACGAAGATGTGCTTTCCCTGGGTGATGGGAAGCAGCATCCGACCGGAGGAGTCGCGCGGGATATCACGCAGGACCTCGAGCTTGCCGGACGCCGAGTCGAGCCTGTACACGGAAGGCGTCTCATCGGTTTTCCTGCGCCTGCCGTCCAGGGAGCTGTCGGCGGGGGTAAGCGTGACGGTCAGTTGATCGTCCTTCAAGGCGGCCGCTCCCTGCCGCGCTTCCACATCCAGTCGGCCCGTCAAGGGCATGATGCCGATAGGCAGGCCCGCAGGCGCCGTCTTCGATTCGGTGAAGGTGATGCGCGCACCCGAGAGCGAAGTGTCCCGGGGTATCAGGCCGACCCCATCGCTCAGCTTCTTCTCGATTCCCCTTGAGGTGTCGAGCACCAGGCCGCGCGTGATTCGCCCCGCGCCGCCGTCGCCTACTTGGATGGGCATCCAGGCCGTATACGACCCGGTGCCCGAGCCGTTTTCCGGCGCCACGCGCCAGACATAGTCTTCGCCCGGGACCAGGCTGTCGAGCAGGACCTTGGGACCCGGAAGGACCGTATCCAGAAGGGGCGTCGAACCGGAATCCCGGGACACCTGCACGCGATACCGGGTCGCGCCGGCCACTGGGGGCAGGCCGATTTCCACGGTGGTGCCGACATCCCTGGAAAGGTCCGGCAATCGGGAAACCGGAATGGCCGCCAGTGCCACGGGTTTCACCCGGAAGACCGCATACGGGGAAGACTCGCCGTCGCCGGCGCCATAGACCGGCGTCACGCGCCAGGCCACCTCGGAACCGCCTTTGAGGCCGCCCAGGGCAAGGGTGGTGTCGGTTACAAGGGTATCGGCTATGCGCGCGGAGCCGGTGGTGTCGTAGGTGGCCTGGACCTTGAAGGCGGCGGCTCCGTCCTTCTCCGCCCAGACCAGGAGAACCGGAGTATCGACCGGTGTCGTCTTGGAGCGGGGAGACAGTTCCTCCGGCGTATGCGTGGGGGGCCGCGCGGGATTGATCCGGATGAGGGTGGACGCCACCCCTGTGGGCTCATGGTTCCGGTCTCCCGGCTGCCAGGCCCGGAGCTGGGTCTGGCCCGCCTTGAGCAGGGTGGCCGTATCCCCGGAGATCCGCATCATGGTGGAGTCGGCGCTGCCGTAGGAGAGGGGGAGCCCGGAACTGGCCGTGGCCGTCACCTTGAACGGGGGATCGCCCAGGATTTTCGCGAAACCTCTCGTAGGGCCGAAAGAAATCGTCGCCGGCGGCGCCTTCTTCACGACCAGGGTCCGCTCCCGGCTGATGGCGGCATAGGTGCTATTGCCCGCCTGGGAGGCCGTGATCACCGTCGAGCCGGCGCCCTTGATGGTCACGGTGGACCCCGACACGGTGGCGACCGAGGTGTCGGAACTGGAGAGGGTAACCGCCAGGTTGCTGGAGGCCGTGGCCGTCACGGTGAATGGGGCATTCCCGTAGGTTTTTTCCGCCAGGGAATCGAAGGTGAGGACCTGGGTGGCGAGGCGCGGCGCGCCCCCCGGGACGTCGATGCGTACTGGGACGGTCGTTGTAGGCGTTGTGATTCCGGCGCCGAGATTCCCCAAACCCAAGGCCCAATAGTCGCCGTCCTTGTCGATGAGATGGAACGTGGTTCTCCCGCCCCCGATATCACGCCATTTGCCGGTCCCGATGCGGTAGGGCTTGCCGTATGAGCCGCTTGCCTCCACCCCCGGTCCGAACACATACGAGGGGCCGCCCTGAACGTTCCAGCCCCAAAGGCTGCTGTCTGCCTTTACAGCCAGAAAGACCTCATAGCCCGGGTTCGAGAGCTTGCGCCATTTCTCCGCGCTGAGGCGCGTCGGGATCGAGGCCGCGCCGGAGGGGAAGGAGGGATTTTTTCCCCAGGCCCATAGGGTGCTGTCCGAGCGCAGGCCGATGCTGCAATAGTGTCCGGCCACCACTTGCAGCCACTTCTGG
>CBILQL010000115.1:0-10296 GCA_966238865.1 uncultured bacterium | reverse complement strand
TGGGGATGCCGAACACGCGGTCCGCGGCCGCGGCCCCGCCCAGGGCCGTGTCGCCGTCGGCCCGGAACCGGCTCACGCGATTGGTCCGATTGGTAAGGGTATGGTACACGTACACCCAGTTCGAGTCGGGGAACCCGGGATGGAAGGCGACGCCGAGCAGGCCCTGCTCGCTCGAGGTGGAAACCGTGAGCTTGACGAAGGGCTTGGTCAGCAGCTGGCCGTTCTTGACCACGCGCAGGGCTCCGGCCTTGCTGCACACGAAGATGCGGCCGTCCGGGGCGATGTCCATGGCCGTGCCGTCCAGGTTGGACGCCATCGAGATCTCGGTGAATTTCGGGTCGGCGAAGGTGGCGGCCCGGGCGAAGGAGGCAGGGAGCAGGGCGGACGCGAGAAGGAGATGGGCGGCGGCGAAGCGGGGGAGAACGCGGACGGGAGCGGGCATGGGGACCTCCGGGCGGGGTTGGTCCTGCTATTATATCCCGAATCGGATTGCGATGTCCGGGCCTCGGCGGATAGATTCATCAGGATCGCGGAAGGGCGTAAAAAAGCCCCCGCGGCTGTCCGCAGGGGCGATTCCAGGACTCGCTTTCCGGAGCCATGGCTCCGTCAGCCGGCCGGCCTCCCCTCCGACACGGCCGGGGAGGAAGCTACCGGTACTTCACGTAGCACACCTTGTGCTCGGTGAAGAACTGGATGCCGCTGGTGCCCGCCTCCGGCAGCCCGGCGCCGGACTCCTTCACGCCTCCGAACTCCAGCTGCGGCTCCTTGTAGGAGGACATGATGTTCACGTGGGCCAGGCCCACGTCGGTCTTCTCCATGAAGGTGAGCGCGTGGCCGAGGTTCCGGGTGAAGATCGAGGACGAGAGCCCGAAGGGCACGTCGTTGGCGAGGGCCACGGCCTCCTCGAAGGTGTCCACGGTCAAGACCGACAGCACCGGCCCGAAGATCTCCTCCTGGGCGATGGTCATGCGGGGCGTGACTCCGGTGAAAAGCACCGGCTTGAGGAAGCAGTCCTTCCCGGAATCTTCCGTGGAGGCCGGCGTGGAGGGATGCAGCTTGGCGCCCTCCTCGAGGCCCTTGCGGATGTAGCCCTGGATGATGCGCTTCTGCTCGGTGCCGCAGACGGGGCCCATGCCCGTGGTCGGATCGGTGCCGGCGCCGACCTTGATCTTGGCGATCTCGGCGGCGAGGCGCTCGATCAGGGCCGGGGCGATGCCCTTCTGGACGATGACGCGGCTGGTGGAGGTGCACCATTGGCCCGCGCAGGCGTAGGCGGCCCGGGCCACGGCCGGGGCCGCCAGGTCCAGGTCGGCGTCGTCGAGGACGATGGCCGGGTTCTTGCCGCCCAGCTCGAGCTGGCAGGGCGTGAGGTTGTCGGCGGCCTGCTTCTGGATGCCCTTGCCCACCGGCGTGGACCCGGTGAAGGAGATGGCCTTGATGCGCTTGTCGCCGACGATGACGCTGCCCACGTTGCGCCCGCCGCCGGTCACGCAGTTGAACACGCCCGCGGGCATGCCGGCATCGGCCAGGGCGCGGGTGAACTCGATGCCGACGCCGGGGGTGAGGCTGGCGGGCTTGAAGACCACGGTGTTGCCGGCCATCAGGGCCGGGGTGCACTTGCGGCCGGGGACGTTGAAGGGGAAGTTCCAGGGGGCGATGACGCCCACAGCGCCGCGGGCCTCGCGGGTGGAATAGGCCAGGGTCCCGGCGATCTCGGTCGGGATGGTCTTGCCGAGCAGGCGCATGCCCTCGGCGATCTGGAAGTCCATCTCCTTGATGGCGGAATCGATCTCGCCCCGGGACTCGGCCAGGGTCTTGCCGTTCTCGCGCGTGATGACGGCGGCGATCTGCTCCTTGCGATCGATGATGAGCTGCAGAGCCTTCTTCAGCACCGCCTGCCGCTCGAAGGTCGACTTGGCCCGCCACGCCGGGAAGGCCGCATGGGCGGCGGCGATGGCCTCCAGGGTGTCGTCCTGGCTCGAATCGGCGTATTCGCCGGTCACCTCGGCCAGGTTGGCCGGGTTCCTCTGCTCGAACGTCTTCCCCCCGGAGGCTTTCTTCCATTGCCCCTGGATGTAATTGCAGGCTTGCATCGGCTCCATCTCCCTATGATTTCGATTTCGTTGACGTTTTCCACTCTCCCGTCGCCGGCGCGAACCCCCGCGCGCCGGAAGCGGAATTCCTCTATCCCGGACCCAGGATGTCCCCGGTCTCCGAAAGCTTCTCCACCCGGCCTTCCAACTCTCCGTACAGGGCCGGGGACACCGTCATCTCCTCCAGGTGCAGCGTGTTCGCGATGCGCATCGCCCGCAGGTCCGCGAAGGCGCGGCCGGGCACGGTGCGCGAGGCGATGTCGAAGGCATGCGCCAGGCTGTCGGCGACGATCGGGGTCTTGCCCCGCTCCAGGAAGGTGGTGGTGACGACGTTGGCGTACATGGCCCGGAAGTCGATCTTGTCGAACAGCTTGCGGGTGATGAGGTCCGCCAGGCCGATGCCCAGGGCGTTCCCGTGGGACTCCTCGGACAGGTCGTCGACGATGATGGTCTCGATTTCCGGCGTCGTCGGCTCTGGCGTTCCCTTCACCCGGATGCGGCCGATGATGTTGGGATCCATGCCGGTGCCGCTCAGGTTCTTCCCGATCCTATCCACCACCAGGATGTCGATGCGATCCGAAGGGAGCTTCGGCATGCTGGCCACGGCCAGCTTCAGCAGCTCCGGCTCCTCGGCCAGGATCCGATCCGGCGTCAGGGCCCGCACGCGCATGGTGTCGTCATGGGCGTCCTCGACCACGGCGAGCCCGAAGAGGATCTTGCCGGTGGCGAAGAGCTCCCTGGCGGCCAGGGGGATCAGGTCGCGCAGCCCGCGCACGCCGAGCCCGTGCATGATCTTGGCCTGCTCATGGTTGCCGAGGCCCACCACGCTCATCTTCACGAGGCCGCTCTCGTAAGTGGAATGGAAGTCGGTATGCGGCTTGATGCGGTTGAGCAGCACCACGCCGTCGGACTCGAAGGCGTTCCGGCCCATGTGCAGCTTGTGCTCCAGGCCGCGCGCGGGGATTTCCGACACGTCCATGGACGAGACGACGGGCACGCCCAGGGCGGCTTCGGTGATCCCGAGGCCGGCCAGGATGTCCGCCTGGCCCTCGGCGGTGGCGCCGCCGTGGCTGCCCATGGCGGGGACCACGAAGGGCTGGGCGCCCTTGGCCTTCAGGAAGGCGATGAGCTCCCGGGCCAGGGTGACGAGGTTGGCGATGCCGCGGCTGCCGATGCCGACGGCGATGCGCGCCCCCGGCTTCAGGCGCAGGTCGAGTCCGGCCAGCTCCCGGCGGATTTCGCCGTGCAGATCGCCGATCTTCTGCGAAGGGAAGCGCTGCCGGATCTTCACGCCCGGCAGCCGGGGGAAATCCTTACTCACGCTCCACCTGGCCGTGCCAGGCCTTGCGGTAGATGGCCTCGGCGTCCTTCAATTCGACCTTGCGCGGATTGTTGTCCATGAGGCGCGTCACGAGAATTGCGGCCTTGGCCATCTCGGGGATGGCGGATTCGGGGATGTCCAGCTCCTTCATGCTCTGGGGGATGCCGCAGGCCCTGGAGATCTCGCGGATCTGCATCACGCCGTTGAAGGCGGTCTCCTCGTCGTTGCGGCCCTTGGGGGCGCCGACGGCGAGGGCGATGTCCGCGTACTTCTTGAGGTTGCCGGGGAGGTTGAAGACCATGACGAAGGGCAGCAGCACCGAGTTGGAGACGCCGTGGGACACCTTGAAGGTGCCGCCCAGGGGATACGCCATGGCGTGCACGGCGGCGGTGTTCACCGGCCCCAGGCACAGCCCGCCGTACAGGCTGCCGAGGGACATGGCGGTGCGGGCCTCCAGGTCGGATCCGTCGCGGATGCAGCGCTCCAGGTTGGCGGCGATGAGGCGGACGCCCTCGATGGCCAGGTTGTCGACGATGGGATGGGCGTGGAGGTTGGTGTAGGCCTCGATGCAATGGGTCATGGCGTCCATGCCCGTGGCCGCGGTGACCGCCGCCGGCAGGGACAGGGTCAGGTCGGGATCGACGATGGCCACGTCCGGGATGAGGTACGGGCTGACCACGCCCTTCTTGAGCTTGGCCGCCGTGTCGGTGAGGATGGCGATGGGCGTGACCTCGCTGCCCGTGCCGGAGGTGGTGGAGACGGTGACGAGGCGCACCGAGCGCCCGGCCACCTTGCCGATGCCGAGGATGTCCGGGGTCTTCTGCTTCCCGTCGTACAGGACGGCCACCAGCTTGGCGAGGTCCATGGCGGAACCACCGCCGATGCCGACCACGGCGTCGGGGGCGAAGGCCCGCACCGGGGCCAGCAGGGTCTCCAGGGCTTCGAAGGGGGGCTCGGGCACCACTTCCGTGGATACGAGCACGGCCTTGCCGGCCTTCTCCAGCTCGGCGATGAGGGGCGCGACCTTGGGCCGGATGGGGGCGTCCACCAGGACGAAGATCCGGCCCTGGTTCTTGAGATGGCTGGGAAGGGCGGCGAGCTTGCCGCTGCCGAACTCGATGGAGCTGGGCACGTTCAGGGTCAACGGAGCGATCATTGGGCTTTCCTTTATCCGGTCCGCGACCCCTTGAGAGCGACCTGGAACGCCGTAGGGACCGGGGAGTCCCCTAATATAACCAATTCCAGGCGGTTACATGGGGCGCGCCGGGCCCGCCAGGCCGGCCTGGAGGCCCCTTCCGGATGAAGCAGGACGATAGTTTCCAAAAAAAGTCGATCGCTTCCTATCGGAGGGCGACAGTATCGACGATGACGACGGCGGGACTCTCCCCCATCAAATTGGAGAAGCCGGGGCCGGCCCGACTTCCATGGCTTGAATCAAGCCCTGCCGGATGTGGAAGCGATGCCCCACATGCATATCGGCCAGCACGGCTCCGGATTTGTCGCGCACGACCTGGTGCACATCGACCAGGATTCGGCCGTCCCCTTCCGGGTGGAAGGCGGTGAAGGCCTTCGGCCAGGCCACGTCGGGCGCCATGAGGGCGAGGGCGGCATCGATGTCACGCGCATTGAAGGCAGCGTACGCCGCGCGGAGCAGCTCGAATTCGGGATGCGTAGGATTCTGCATAGGCATCTAGAGTGCCTATTCGTCCGCTCCGGAAAAATCATTTCTTCGGCGGTCGGGCCCAGGGCCCGGACAGGGAAGCGCCCGCCCCGGATGGGGGCGGGCGCCGGGAGGAGGAGGCGCGGAGGCTTTCCGCGCCGGTGACCCGTTCAGGGCAGGGTGTACAGCACCATGTAGGCGGGATGCCCGCACTGGAAGGTGCCGCAGCTCGCCACGCCGTGGGACACGGTGATGCCGCCCAGCACGAACTCCGTGTACTTGAACGCGGAGGTCACGTTCCGGATGTTCGCCGTGGGGTAGTTGACGCCCCAGCCGAAATTCTCCCCGGCGAACTGCTGGAAGCTGTTCACCACGTCCCATTTGCAGGACCCGTTGACGACGTCGCCGGACTTCGTGCCCATGCCGATCCGCTGCCACACCGTGACGGTGGTGCCGCCCGAGGTGTAGCTGATCTTGCCCCACAGCCCGTAGGACGTATGCCCGTGGCTGCAGACGTTCTGCGGATTCGGGTACAGGGAGACCCAGCCCCACACCTCGCGGGCGTTGCCGGCGTTGATGTAGCGCACCCAGAACCAGTTGTCGGGATTGCCCAGGTCGGTCGTCATGTGGTTGAGCGGCCGATCCGAACCCAGCTGGTAATACCCGTAGTCGCCGGGATAGGCCAGGGTCTTGGTCACGTGGAACGAGGTCCGGGGCATGGAGATGGCTTCCATCGCAGCCTTGGTCGGCTGCGCTTGCGCGGCGGCGGCCGCGCGCGCGACGAAGGCGGAGAAACGCGCGAAGGTCTTCATTTCGCACCCGCTTCCGCGGCGGCCTTGCGGAGGCCTGCGACCATGTCTTCGGTGATCTGGATGCCGGCGGGCAGTTCGTCGGGATTCAGCACCTTGACCCCTTCCGGATTGGTTTCCGGAGCCGGCACCAGGGACTGCTTGGACACCTGCGACTTGAGGAATTGCTCGGCCCTGTCGGCCGCCAGCGGGTCCTTGACCTCGCCGGAGATGAAATCGTACCGCGCCTCAATGTTCCGGGCGGTGGCCGTCTTCCCCTGGGCCAGGAGCTCGGCGCGCATGGTGCTGAGGACCTCCGGAGGAAGCTTCTTGAGGACGTTGCCTTCCGCGTCGTGCAGGAAGTGGACGTCGGCCGGACTCTTGTATTCCTCGGACACCGAGGTGCCGACAGGCCGCTCCTCGGAAGGCGAATCCGCCTGGCAGGCCGCCAGCAGGGCGGCCAAGGCCGGGGCGGCCCAAAGGGTCTTGAATTGCATGATGGATCTCCTAATCCCCGGGGCCGGATCGGGCACCCGCGCCCTATCCTTCCCGGTTGATCAGATTGGATGCGCCGGGAGCGGCGGATGTATCAGCCGCAGGCCGGATGCCCGGGCAAGATCGATTTTTGGGAAGGCCGGGCGGGGGAAGGGCAATGCGCGGCCGCGATTGCTATCTCCTGTCCATGCGCATCGAAATCAGCACCCCGGCCCTGCTCTTCCCGGCCATCTCCCTGCTGCTGCTCGCCTACACCAACCGCTTCCTGGGACTGGCCAGCGTCATCCGCAACCTGCACCGCTCCCATACCGAGTCCCCCAATCCGGTGTACCTGCTCGAAATCGACAACATGCGCAAGCGCATCCGCCTCATCCAGGAGATGCAGTCCTTCGGCGTGCTGAGCCTCATCCTCTGCACGTCCTGCATGTTCCTGATCTTCCGCGGATGGTATCGGTGGGGGGAGATCGTCTTCGGGATGAGCATGATTCTCATGCTCGTGTCGCTGGGGCTGTCCTTCGTGGAGATCCGGATTTCGGGGCGGTCGCTGGACCTGCATCTGCAGGACCTGAAGCAGGAGGAGTCGACGAAGGGCTGAAGCGGGGCCGGCGCTTAGCGTCGCGCCATCGCTTCCAACCTGTCAGTGGCGCTTACTCAGCCATCGTTCCCGCGCTCAGCTCACTGCCCCTCGCTCAGCCCTCATTTCAATACTGCATCGACGGTTTTCGGACCGTTTTTCAGGAACTTCGCCGGCAAGGTCTTGTCGGTCCCGTCGGAGCAGCGGAGGCGGACATCGTAGGCGCCGTAGAAGCCCCGGAAATCGGCCCGCCCGAGGGAATCCAGCCGCAGGGTCTTCGACGTGGTCCAGGTCTCGGGGATGAGACGATAGACGCTGTCGGCGGCCGCCTTCGGCTTGAAGTCCATATCGAAAAGGCCCGCTCCCGGCCGCCAATGGCGGGCATCCCAGAAGCCCCAGAACAGGAAGCCCTCGACGGCGGGATGGGAAAAGGCGGTGCGCAGGATCTTGACGTACTCCTCGGCCATCCGCGTTTCGGACAGGCCCAATCCCTGCACGTCCAGGTCGAACTCCGTGATCTTCAGGGGCAATCCCGGCTCCGCCATGTAGAACAGCTTCGCGGCGACGTCGAGGGGCTCGATGAGGCCGGAGAAATGCCCCTGCACGCCGATCCCGTGGATCGGAACGCCCCGCTTCAGGGCGGCTTCCACCATGTCCCGGTACGGCTTGGCGTCCCCGCCGGAGATGATGGAGTATTCATTGATGTAGAGCTTCGCCTGGGGATCCGCGGCATGCGCCCAATGGAAGGCCGAATCCATTATCTCCCACCCCAGCCGGTTGAATAGCGCGGGTTCATGGAGGGGTTCATTCCACACGTCGTATTCCAGGATCCTGCCGCGGTAGCGGGAGAGGTCGCGCTGGATCCGCTTCCGCATCGACTCTCGGAGGAAATCGTCGCTCTTGAGCCGGGCCCAATGCCGGTCGAAGCCGTATTTCTCGATGCCCCAGACCAGGGCATGCCCCCGGATGGGGACACCGTGCTTCTCGCTCCATTTCAGGTACCGCTCGAGATCGTCGACGTCGGGCTTCCCCTCCGCCTTTTCGAACTCCTCCCATTTGAAGGCGTTTTCGAATACCCCGCTGTTGAAATACTTGAGGGCGGCTTCCTGGTACTTGTTTTCGAAACTCCCGCCCTGGAAGTTGAGGCAGGTCCCCCAGGGGAATTCGTGCCGCTTCAGACGGATATCCGCGGTCCCTTCGCAGGGTCGCCCGCCCTTGGCCTTTGCCGCCAGGGTGAAATCCCCCTTGCGGAGGGAATCGATCCGCTCCTCGGCCCGCGCATACCAATCGGCCGGGACCGGCTTCAGGTCCATCTTCCCCTCGGCCGTGAAGGTGATGTCATCGATGTAATAATCGCCCCGCTGGGAGGCGCATTGGAAGGTGACCTGGATGTCGGCGGTGGTGGCGGGCGCCGTGAAGGTCATCTCGTACTTTTTCCATTCGGAAGTCACCCTCGCCTTGGATGCGCTGTAGAAGGTCCAGGGCGGGGAGGCCTTCACGAAGGCGGCCTCGAGCACTCCGGCGTCATTCTCCCCCCGCGCCCAGAACCGGAGGCGGTAGATCCTGTCCTTCTCGACGGAGAAGCCGCGCTGGACCATCTGCACATGCCAGATTTCAGAGGAAGTGTTCTTGACGGTCAGCTTGGCGCATGCCTTCCCGGCATGGGGCCGGTGCCCGCTGACCTCGAAGGCGCCGAGTCCCTCCGCGTTCTGCCAGTATTCCCAGGTCGCCGGCCCCTGTTCGAACGATCCGTCGGGAAAGGGCTTGGTCGGCGGCGTCGCCCGGAACCCGGGCGGCGCCCTGTCCTGGGCCGCGGCCGCCAGGGCGGAAAGAGAAAGTGCCAGGATGCGCAATGCCATGCGGATGCTTGTTTTCATGGAATCTCCCGGGCGGAAAAGGTAGGTAAACGGACAAAAATCTTCCGCCAGGAGGGATGGTTTTGGACTATCCACTAAACGCAACCTTGCGAATACCTCCGGCGTAAAACCCCTCCCTTTCCCAGATTTGCAGAATGCCATCCCGGGAAGAATCATGTCCATAGCGCGCAAAGTTGCCGGCTGCCTGACGATGTTCGGCCTGCTGTTCGTGGCGGCCATCCACGGCCAAGCCGGAAGCCCCCTGGTGGGGAAGACCATCCACGTCTACAACCCGGTTCCGGGAGATTCGGTGTACGTCGACTTGAGCGGCACGGGCCACCGCATGAAAACCGATCCCGGCAACTGGGTGAGCCTGACCATCACCTCCGCCATCGTGCCCGGCGATTGGCTCAGGGATTTCAACGTCCGCAGCAATTACGGGCAGGGCAGCTGGACCCTGGGACGCACGGGCCTGGGGGGAACCGGGTCCTTCACCCCCGACGATTTCCAGGGCGGCGACGAAGTGTGGATCATCCTCGATCCCTCCCTGCCCCGCACGGCCGCTCCGGCCATCCTGACCGCGCCCCCGAAAATCGTGAACGTGCTGAATCCCTGGCCGACCACGGCGCCCACTCTGGTCTTCGCGGGCGGCCGGAAGAACATGCTCACCATCGACTCCATCTGCGGCTGGTTCACGGCCTTCCTGATCCAGCCGGCGGAAGCCAAGTTCTATTTCGCCGAAATCTCCGGCGCGGAAACCTTCGGCAGCGGCGGGTACAATTCCACCGAGCCGTACGACCTCGCCGCCGACTTCGCGGCCAAGGGCAACACCCTATGGCTCGACAAGGATGCCAATGCCTGGTCCAAGGATTGGCCGGGTAAAATCGGGCTGTGCGAATACCAGATGGCCGCCACCGTGCGCGACTTCAGCCTCAATCACCCGGATTTCGATTTCTCCTCCCCCCTCGGCAACGCCTCGCTTTCCGGCATCGTGGAAAAGAACCTGCGCACGAGCGACCGGCGTCCGGTCCGCTCCGCGGTGCCGGGGATGGCCGGCGGCACCAACATCTTCAACGATTTCGAATCCTGGTGGCGGACCGATGAAACCAATCCCGACCCGGCCAGGCGCAGCTACGAGACCTGCGTCGACATCCCCATGGGCAAGACCGGGGACGGCATGTGGGAATTCGACTCCTACCGGACCCCGGGCCGCGGATTCTGGCCCATCGACGACTTCAACCGGCACAGCGAGAACTCCACGCCTTCCTGCTATGTCGATCCTCTGGGGCAATACGTGCTCAACCAGCCGCCGCACAACATGAACTTCTGCCTGGAATCCCATGCCAAGTTCATCTATACCAAGGGCCAGACCTTCTCCTTCCGGGGCGACGACGATGTCTGGGTGTTCATCAACGACAAGCTGGTTATAGACCTGGGCGGCATCCACGAGGCGAAGGCCGACAGCGTCAAGCTCGACACCCTGGGCCTCGTCGAGAACAAGGAATACAC
>CBILQL010000114.1:0-10312 GCA_966238865.1 uncultured bacterium | reverse complement strand
TGGCTTCTGCGGCCGGCGTCCCCATCGCGTCCGCGCTCCGCGACCCGGGAGCCCATCCGCGGGCCTACGACGCCCTCCGCGGCCTGGGGACCCTGGAGGACACCCTGGAGCTGGAAGGCAACCTGCGGGATTTCGAATCCCGGGGCATCCAGGCCTCCACGGTGATGCGCCATGCCTGGCGGGGGCTCCGGCAGGAGATGGAGCTTGGCGTCCGGTACCACGAGGACTCGGAGAACCGCCGGGAGTACGCCGACCGATGGCTGCTGGAATCCGGAGCCCTGGAGATGGTGAAGAAGGGGGCGGAAGGGGAGAAGAGCAACCGCCTTGCCGAAGCCAGGGCCTGGGCCTTCCACGCCCGCGACCGGCTGGCCTTCGGGCGCTTCGGCCTGGTCCCCGGCGTGCGCTTCGAGAGCATCGAGCTGGAGCGGGAGAACTGGGGCGGGGATCTGGAGCGCGCCAATCCCGGGAGGGTCGATGCCGGCGACGTGCAGGTCTGGGCCTTCGGGCTGGGCGGAACCTGGCAGGCCGGCCCGGCGCTCAACCTGTTCGCCGGCTTCCACCAGGGCATCTCGCCGCTCGTGCCCGGCAACAGCGACTCCGCCGACGCCGAGCGCAGCTACAATTACGAGGCCGGCGTGCGCAGCGGCCTCGGCGCCGCGGACCTGGAGGCCACCGGATTCCTGACCGATTACCGGAACCTGCTGGGCACCGAGCTGGCCGCCGCCGGCGGCCTGAGCACCGAGAAGCAATACAACGGGGGAGGCGTGCTCGTCTACGGCCTGGAGGCCGCGATCCGGGCGGACGCGGGAACCCTGGCGGGATGGCCCTTCCGCGTCCCCCTGCGCCTCGTCTATACCTTCACCCATAGCGAATTCCGCTCCTCCTTCAGCAGCCCCCTGGAGCAATGGCAGTCCGTGGAGAAGGGGGACGGACTGCCTTACATCCCCTCCCACCAGGTGGCCGCCGGAGCCGGGTTCCAGTACCGGCGGCTCTCCCTGGACGTGATGGGGAAATACGTGGGCCGCATGCGGACCGTGGCCGGCCGGGGCGACATCCCGCCGGAGGAGTCCGCCGGGGACTACGCCTTCATCGACGCGTCCGCCGAGGCGACCCTGTTCGGGCCCGCCAGCGTGTACCTCGCCGTGCGCAACCTCATGGACGAGGTCGGGGTGGCGTCCCGCAATCCCGCCGGCGTCCGTCCCACCATGCCGCGCACCGTGGTCGCAGGCATCCGGAGCGGATTTTGAGACGCGCGGTCCGCTCCCCGATCCGCCCCCGCGCATCCATCGTTCCCACGTTCCCATCCGCATCCCGAAAGGATCCGCCCATGCGCCCTCGCCTCCTCCCGGCCGTGCTCTTCGCGTCCCTTTCCGCGGCGCTGCCCGCCGCGGCCGGCGACGTCTCCCTGGATCAGGAAATCCACCATGCCCTGTCCAAGGGAGTCCGTTACCTGGTCTCCTCCCAGGCCCCGGACGGGCATTGGTCCGATCCCCGGGCTCCGGGCCTCACCGCCCTGGGCCTCCTGGCGCTGGAGGCGATGCCGCCCGCGATCCGCGGGCAGATCCCGGACTCGGTGCTGGAACGGGCCGAGCGCTTCATCCTCTCGCAGGCCAAGCCCGACGGAGGCATCTACGCCGAGGGCTACGGCAATTACAACACCTCCCTGTGCGTCCTGGCCCTCGGCGCCCGCAAGCGGGTGAAGCACCGCGAGGTGATCCGCAAGGCGCGCCGCTACCTGGCCGCCCAGCAGCAGGATGCCGGCGCCCGCGGGGCCGCCGACTCCCTGGAGGACGGCGGGATTGGGTACGGCAGCAAGCCCGTCCGCGACCTCAACAACACCTATTACGCGATGGAGGCGCTCAAGGCCACCCAGGCGCTGGGGGAGGACCCCTCCCTCGGCAAGCTGGACTGGAAGCTGGCCCTGCGCTTCGTGGAGCGGTGCCAGAACCTCAAGCCTTCCAACGACCGCGACTACGCGTCCATGGACGACGGCAACCGCGGAGGATTCATGTACGCGCCCGGCAGCTCCAAGGCCGGGGACACGGTGATCGCCGGCAGGACGGTGCATCGGAGTTACGGGTCCCAGACCTACGCCGGGGCCATGGCCTACATCTACGGGGACGTGCCGCCCGACGACGCGCGGGTGAAGGCCGCACTGGACTGGGCCGCGCGGCATTTCACCCTCGACGAGAATCCGGGGATGGGGATGCAGGGCTATTACTTCTACCTGCTGTCGCTGGCGAAGACCTACCATATCCTGGGCTGGAGCTCCCTGGCCACGCCGGGCAGGCCCACTCCCTGGAAGCCGCGCCTGGCGGAGAAGCTGATCAACCTCCAGAAATACGACGGGACCTGGACGAACGAGGCCGCGCGCTGGCAGGAGAACGATCCCGTCCTTTGCACTACGTATGCCATGATGGCGCTACGGTACAGCTTGTGAGGCCCGGCACGGTAAGCGAATAGTATCCGGATCTTTCGAATGCAGTAGTGTATCTTTCGCAGCATCGATCCGGGCCGCCGCCTCGGCGTCGGCCGGATCGGGAAGGAGTCGATCCATGGACAGCCGGCGCCTCGCCTCGATCCTGCTCCCGCTTCTCGCCGCTTCGGTCCTGATCGGCCGGGCCTCCGCCCAGGGGCGCATGGCGGCGATCTCCGACGACGGCCGCGTCTACACCGCCGTCTCCGACGCCTTCGGGGCCTTCACGGGCTGGACCCAGATCCAGGACTTCGCCGTCGGGAACCAGCGCGGCGTGGTCCTCGATCATTTCGACGCGGACGGATACCCGGACCTGGTCGCGGGCCGCGTATCCGGCAGCACCGTCGCCCTCTACAAGTTCCCCGGCCTGGCCGGCGGCGGGTTCGGCGCGCGGACCCTGCTGGCCGCCTTCACGGCCACGGGGGGTTACGTCATGGACATGGCTTCCGGCGACTTCAACGGCGACGGCCTCGCCGATCTCGCGGTGAACACCAATAGCACCGCCACGGCCTTCGTCCTCTCCGCCCCGGGCGGAGGATACGGGACGCGCATGGAGGCCCTGGAGACCGGGAACGGCCGCGGCATGGATGCCGGGGACCTCGACGGCGACGGCTTCCTGGACCTGGTGCGGGCGCGGTGCTGCGACGGCATGGTCTCCCTGTACCGCGGGGACGGGGCGGGCGACTTCACGTTCCTGCGCACCATCGGCGACGCGGGTACGGATCCGTACGGCGTGGCCGTGGCCGACTTCAATTCGGACGGGCATCTCGACGTCCTTGCGAACGAGGGGAGCTCGGGGAACCTCACCCTGTGGCGCGGCAACGGCACGGGCGCATTCCTGCCGGCGATGACGCCGACCGGGGGCGCGGACCTCAACAACCACGTCGCTTTCGACGCCTTCGACTACAACGGCGACGGCCGGGCGGACCTGGCGATCGTCAATTACAGCGGGCAGGCCGCGCATTTCGTCCCGGGGCTCGGGGACGGGAATTTCGGGGCGGCGGTTCGCATCAATCCCGCCTCGCCCTCGGCCGGCAACCTGCTGGGCGTCGCCGCGCCGCCCTACCGGCATCCCCGCGCGCCCGTCGCGCGGGCAACGCCCGCGGAACAGACCCTGGCCGCCGGAGACACGGCGCGCTTCGACGGCTCCGGCTCCTCGGCCCCGGACGGGACCCTGACAGGACGGATCTGGTTCTTCGGAGACGGCGCCCAGGCCGAAGGCGCGGCCGCGGACCATACCTATACCGCGAAAGGCCGGTATTGGCCCGTCCACCGGGTGACCTCCAGCAACGGCCTTTCCGATCTGGCCAGGGTCCTGGCCATCGTCACCGGCCCGCCCCCGACGGCGCATGCCGGGGGCCCCTACACCTTCACCGAGTCCCAGGCCCTGAACGGGCAGTGGACCGGGCAGCTCGACGGCCGCGGCACCGTAGACGACGGGGGGAGGGCGCCGTCTACACCTGGAATCTCATGCCGGACCTCGGCTTCTCCGACACCTTCGACGCGCCCCTCGATCCGGCCGCCTGGATCAGCGCGTCGAGCACGGTGTCCGGGGGCACCCTGCGGGTGGCCTCGACGTCGGCCGGGGATTGGGGGGCCTCGCACGCCTTCACGCGGCAGGACTTCCCGCGGCGTCCCGGCCTGACCTTCTACGCGCGCGTCCTGACGAGGGCCAGCGAGAACACCATGTTCGGGTTCAAGAACACCTCGGCCAGCAACCATTACAACCAGCTGCAGCATGCCTTCTATATCACCGGCACCGGCCTGTACGTCTACGAGGCCGGGAGCAGCCGCGGCTACTTCCGCACCATCGCCTACAACCAGTGGTACGACGTCCGCATCGAGCTCCTCGCCACCGGGGCCGCCTACTGGCTGCGCCCTCCCGGCGAGACGGACTGGGAGCTGATCTACACCTCCTCGCACGCCAGCGGCCCGGAGCTCAAGGCAGGCGTCTCCGGCTATTACCAGGGGCAGAACGAATTCGACTACGTCTACGTGGGGCGGCGCGCGGAAGGCGCGGTAATCGCCGAGTCCTTCGGCGGGCCGGGAACATTCCCCGTCACCCTCACGGTCACGGATTTCCTGGGCCAGGGCTCCACCGCCGCGACCACGGTGACGACCGTCGGGGACCTGCCCCCGCAGGCGCGGACCGGCGGGCCGTACCTGTTCGGCGAAGGCGCGGCCCTGAACGGCCAATGGGTGGCCGCCCTGGACGGCAGGGGTTCCGGGGACGACCACGGCATCGCCCAGTACCAGTGGGACTTCGGGGACGGCACCACCGGCACGGGGGCCCAGCCCACCCACACCTACGCCGGGCGCGGGCCCTACACCATCCGGCTCACCGTGCGGGACCATGCCGGCCAGACCCACAGCGACGAGGGCATGGTGTCCTTCAGCATGTCCGACCCCCCGGTGGCCCGCATCGTGGGTCCGGCGTTCGTGGACGAGGCGTCCGCGAACGCCGGCCTCTGGACGGCCGCCTTCCAGGGGAACACCTCCAGCGACGACTTCGGGGTCTGGCGGTACCAGTGGAATTTCGGGAACGGGACCACCGCGGCCGCGGCTGCCGCGAACGCCCAGTTCACCGCGGCGCAGACCTACACCGTGAGCCTCACGGTGTTCGATCACGCCGGGCAGAGCCACACCACGACCCAGGCCATCGAGGTCCGGGCCAATGCCCCGCCGACGGCCCGCATCGCCGGCCCCGCGGTGGTGGACGAATCCGCGGCCCGGGACGGCCTGTGGACGGCCGCATTCGACGCCGCGGGGTCCACCGACGATTTCGGCGTCTGGCGCTACCAATGGAGCTTCGGCGACGGAGGCACCTCCACGTTGGCGAACCCCAGCCATGCCTTCTCCGGGCCCGGCAGCTACACGGTGCGGCTCACCGCCTTCGATCATGCCGGGCAGGGCCATTCCATCGATCATATCCTGACCCTGGCGGCCAACCAGCCGCCGGTGGCCCGCATCACGGCCAATCCCGATACGGCCGAGGGCGCGCGGGAGATCGCCTTCAGCGGCCTGGCCTCCAGCGACGACTTCGGCGTCAGCGACTGGGCCTGGGATTTCGGGGAGCGGATGTTCGCCTTCGGCGGAACCTCTCTGTCCCCGGTGGAATGGCAGCCCAGTCCCGGCGTCATCCAGGACGACCGGGTCATCCTCACCGGCACCGGGACCTTCGGCGCCCGCTTCGTCCAGGGCAACCGCCGGTACCAGCGGGAGTCGGAGCTGCGCGCGCGGGTGCGGGTCCCGACGGGCGCGCACCAGGCCGCCATCGGTTTCAAATCCGTCGGCGAAGGCGCGGCCCAGGCCGATTTCCTGCATGCCGTTTTCTTCAACAGCGGCCGGTGGTATACCATCGAGAACGGGTCCTCCCAGGCCGCCGCTCCGAGCTATGCCGCGGGGGCGGAGTACGAGATCCGCATCGTGACGCGAGCGGCCGGCGCCGAGTACGCCGTGCGTCCCGCCGGTTCCGAGGCCTGGACCGTGCTCCGCAATTCCACCACCCTGACAGCGTCCCCGTTCGAAATCGCCTGGAGCGCGATCAACGGCACCTTCGAGGTGGACGACGTGGCCGTCCGCGCCCGGGCCCGCGGGCCGCAGGCCTCCGCCGCCTTCGGCGCCTCGGGGGAGGCGGCCCTGACGGTCACCGATCACGCGCGGCAGACCCATACCGCCGCCCGGGCGATCACCGTCCTGCAGGGCGCCCCGCCCGTCGCGGTCCTCCAGGGTCCGGACACCTACGGGGCGGGCCTGGAGGCGGCCTTCTCCGGGCTCGGATCCACGGACGATCACGGCATCGCCCGCTACGACTGGGATTTCGGCGACGGGTCGACGGCCTCCGGGGACAGGGTGAGCCACGCCTTCGCGGCCGCGGGCGCCCACGTCGTAAGGCTCACGGTACACGATTTCGCCGGGCAGTCCGCCTCGGCGGTCCGGTCCGTCGCGATCACCGGGCAGGGCATGGTGCGCTGCGTCCCATGGCGCTTCAACAACGGCATCGAGGTGCCCCACGAGACCTGGAGCGGCAAGACCGTCACCCTCAAGGGCGTGGCCAGCACGGCTCCGCGCCCCTTCACCTACCGATGGGACTTCGGCGACGGATCGCCGGCGGCCACGGGCACGGTGACAACGGAGGAGCAGGCCTACGAGATCGAGGCCCAGCACGCCTATACCGGCGCCCATGGGACGCCTTTCATCGCCACCCTGTCCATCGTCGACGCCTCCGGCGCCGTCTCCTCGGACACCTATCCCGTCATCCTGCGCGACCGCGCCCTGACGGTGGAGACCAACGTCGCCATCGACGAGGCGCTCTGGTACCTGCACAAGGCCCAGGTCCGCACCGTCTCGGGAGGGGTTCCCGTCGGGTACTGGGCCTCCTACTCGAGCTACCGCACCAACGCCTCGGCCTCCTGCACCCAGGCCTTCGAGATCAACGGGCACCAGCCCCTGGGGGATCCCGCCCAGGATCCGTACGTGGAAACCGTGCGGCGCGGGCTCGACTACCTGATGACCGTGGTCTCCTACAACAACATCGGCGCCCAGCCCCGCGGGAATCCGGACGCCAACGGCAACGGCATCGGGATCGGCGGCACCGAGCCAGATCAGCCCTACCAGATCGGCGCGGTGATGGATGCCATCATCGCCTCCGGGGCGCCGTCCCTGCTCTCCCGCACCGGGGGGACCAACGTCCGCGGGCGCCGCTATCTCGACCTGGTCCAGGACATGGCCGACATGTACGCCTGGGGCCAGCAGGACGACGGGTCCGGCCGCGGCGGATGGCGCTATTCCTGGCACGGCGGCTCCGACAATTCGGCCGCCCAATGGGGCGCCATCGGCCTCATCCCCGCGGAACGCCTGTGGGGCGTCGCCGTGCCCGCCTTCGTGAAGCAGGAGAACCAGCTCTGGCTGAACGCCAGCTACCAGAACGCCAATCCCAATTGCGGGTTCGGCTATACCGGGCCGGGCCACTCCTACGAACAGACCTCCTCGGGCATGGTCCAGCTCGCCTTCCAGCGCGCGCCCAGGACCCAGGCCCAATGGGCCTGCACCGAGCGGCTGATGGACAACAGCTGGACCGCCTTCCTCAACGCCAACACCACTTACGGCTATTACGCCTTCACCAAGGCCATGCGCCTGGCGGTGCCGCCGGTGGTGAACCTGGCGGCGACGGGGAGGGACTGGTTCGACGCCGATCCCGACGGCCTCCGGCGCACCCTGGTGGGCCGCCAGCGCGCCGACGGATCCTGGCTCTCCACCCACACCCTCCCCAGCGAGCCCGTCATCAACACCGCCTGGACGGCCATCATCCTCACGCCCACCCTGTTCGAGAACCCGCCGGTGGCCCTCCTGCACGCCTCGCCCAATCCCGGCGCGGTCGGCCAACCCGTGCGCTTCGACGGTTCGCAGAGCTACCACGTCGATCCCTTCCGCCGGGTTGCGTCCTACGCCTGGGATTTCGACGCCTCGGACGGGGTGGACTGGACGAACCCGGACGCCACCGGGCCCGTGGCCGCCCACGCCTTCGGGGCGCTGCGCGCCTATACCGTCTCGCTGCGGGTCGGCGACGACCAGGAACCGCCCAACTTCGACGTGGCCACGGCCCGCGTCGACGTCACCATCCCGCCGCATCCGCCCACCTCGGTCCCGGGCGGGCCCTACGTGGCCGCGGTCGGGGAGGCCGTCGCCCTGGACGGATCCGGATCCTTCGACATCGACGCGGCCCAGGGGGATTCCATCACCCGCTACGGCTGGGAGATCGATTTCGAGAACCCGCGCGACTTCGACGACGCCCTGGGAGCCCGGCCTTCCGGCGTGGTCTTCCCGACCGCCGGCATCCGCAACGTGGGGCTCAGGGTGACCGACAACACCTCGGGGGCCTTCCCGCAGTCGGGAAGCCCCGACCTGGCCCACGACGCGTACACCACGGTGCAGGTCCACAACCGCTGCCTGGAGAACCTGGCGGCGCGCGGCAAGGCCGCCAACGTGGCACTCACCTGGACCCATGACGGCAGCTCCCGGTACACCGTCCGCCGGTCCACGGCGAGCCCCAGCCGCGGTTTCGAGGACATCGGCACCACCACCAGCGCATACTCCACCTTCATCGACTACAACGTCGAGGTGGGGCGCACATACTATTACCGCGTCCAGGGGGAGGGCGATTGCGTCTCCCATGCGGTGAGCGTCGTCCCCCGGTTCCGCAGCACCAATCTCCGGCCCTCCTTCACCTCGGCGCCCGTGACCGAGGCCCGGGAAGGCCAGGCCTACGTCTACGACGCCGCCGCTTCCGATCCCGAGGGACAGGCGCTGGCCTACTACCTGGACGACGCCCCCGCCGGCATGGCCATCGATGCCGCCACCGGCCTTGTCACATGGACGCCCGCCCGGGACCAGGCGGGGATCCACCCCGTGTCCATCCGCGCGGTGGATCCCGGCGACATGGCCGCAGTGCAGGCCTTCCAGGTGACCGTGGCGCCCCGCCCCAACCTGGCTCCGGTGGTGGCGATCGCCGGCCCGACCCAGGGCCTGTCCGGCCAGAGCCTGCTCTTCGACGGCTCCGGCACCGCGGATCCCGAGGGCGACACGCCCATCGCATATGCCTGGAATTTCGGCGACGGGGGCACGGCGACCGGGCCTTCCGCCAGCCACGTCTTCGGCGCGTCCGGGACCTACGTCGTCACCCTGTTCGCGACCGATTCCCGCGGCCTCACCGGAACGGGTTCCCATACGGTGGTCGTCAACGAGCCGAACCGCATCCCGGTGGCCCGGCCCGGCGGCCCCTACATCGTCGCCGCCGGCGCGCCCCTCACCCTGGACGGCAGCGCCTCCTCCGATCCGGACGGCGATTCCCTGGCCTACGTCTGGCATTTCGGGGACAACTCGGCCCCGGTGGCCGGGGCGGTAGTCGTCCATACCTACGCCGAGGAAGGCACCTACCTGGCCAGCCTCGAGGTTTCCGACGGCCGCGGCGGCCTCGGCGGCGCCACCGTGAACGTGCTGGTCACCTCCGCGAACACCCCGCCTGTCGCCCGCATCGCCGTCGACCGGACCTTCGTCAATCCCGGAGAGGAGATCCTCTTCGACGCCACCGGATCCAGCGACGCGGACGGCGACGTCCTCGCCTTCGCCTGGGCCTTCGGCGACGGGACGCAGACCACCGGCGACGTGGTCACCCACGTCTACAGCGCGCCGGGACGCTTCTCGGCAGTCCTGACCGCCGACGATCGGCGCGGCCTGCAGGGCGACACCGCGGTGGAAATCCACGTGAACGCCCCGCCCGTGTTCCAGGATCCGGGCCCGCAAACCGCCCTGGAGGACGCCCCCTTCCTGCGGGCGCTGTCGGCCCCGGACGCGGACGGCCATGCCGTGACCTACACCCTGATCGAGGGCCCCTCCGGGATGAGCGTGCAGGGCGGCACCGGCGCCCTGTTCTGGCAGCCAGGCAACGGGGACGTGGGAGCCCGTCCCGTCCGGGTGCGGGCCTCCGACGGCTTCGGCGGCGCCGACGAGACCTCGTTCACGGTGACGGTCGAGAACGTGAACGACGCGCCGGTCCTTACCTCCGC
Organism: uncultured bacterium; assembly: GCA_966238865.1. Classification (GTDB taxonomy): domain Bacteria; phylum Fibrobacterota; class Fibrobacteria; order UBA11236; family UBA11236; genus CBILQL01. Next base: position 271 of record CBILQL010000114.1, on the reverse strand, counting down.
CCCGGTGACCGCGGCGCAGGAGCTGGCTCCGTACGCCTATGCCGTGACCGTCGAGGACGTGGACGTCGGCGACGCCGTGACCTTCTCCCTGGAGGAGGCTCCCGCCGGGATGTCCATCCACCCGCTCACCGGGCTCCTCTCGTGGACGCCCTCCCATGAACAGGTCGGAGAGCATCCCGTGACGATCCTGGCCGTGGACGCAGCCGGGGCCGCCGCACGGCAGCCCTTCACCGTCACGGTGGCGGAACAGGCCTGGGCGCCCGAGTTCACC
>CBILQL010000113.1:0-10356 GCA_966238865.1 uncultured bacterium | reverse complement strand
CCAGCCCCGCGCAGGCCGGGAGGCCCGCCCGTCTCGCGCCGCCTCTCATCGCATCTCCGGCGGCCGCGCCGCCCTTCCGTCCGGGATTCCCCGGGTTCCCGCGCTCGTCCATCCCTGCCTGCCTTCCCTTGTCCGATTCCATCTTTGCCTCCTGCTCAATCCCATTCCGGTTCGCTGCCGAGCACCTGGCCGGCTGGTACGCGGGATCCCGGGTCGAATTCGTAGCGCCGGAACACCTGCGCCATCCCCGCCGAATATTTAGAAAAACCCCTCCGCCGCAGCTCGAAGGTGCGGACGAGGTCCACCATCCAGAGGGGCACGTTCTGGGCAGGACATTTCAGCTCCAGGATCACGCTCGTGCCCTCGTCGAAGATCGTCTCCAGGTCCGAGGGCGCGAATGCCGCTTCCGATGGGATGGGGTCGTAGGCATCCCGGGCCTGGAACCGCAGTCCCCTGTCGAAGGTGACCCGCGCGTAGTCGTCGCAGGTGGAGAAGTAGGCCTTGCGCCGGTAGGTGGTCTGCACCACGGGGACCGCGTTGTAGGCATGGGCCAGCCGCCGGAACAGTTCGGCGTTCTTCGCGTCGCCGGGGTTCATCAGGAACTGACCGACGTCCAGGCCGGGATCCAGGATGCGGGCCAGGTCCCCGGCCTTCACCCGCGCCCGGTATTTCCGGATGATGTCGCCGATCTTGCGCTTGACCTCAAGGAACCACGGCTCCCTCGGTTCGGCCCCGTAGGTCCGCACGCGCATGTTGAACCGGTCGTGGAGGCCCGCGAGGCGGTTGCGGAGGAGGACGAAGTCGGGGGAATCGAAGTACAGGCTGTTGACCTGGTAGAACTTGTCCGGGGACAGGGAGGAATGGTAATCCAGGGAGCAATAGGGTTCCACGAAGGCGGAGATGTCCGCCACCTGCGAGAAGGGAATGGTGTACTTGAGCTCGTAGCGCGCCGGGATGACGACGGGCCCCGACACGGCTTTCACGGCTTGAGCTCCGGCGAGCCCGCGGCCAGGTGATTGCGCAGGGGTTCGGTGGAGAGGTGGCCGGCGGCGTCCAGCACCTTGATCCAGTTCCTGATGATCCCGTAGCGCACCTCTTCCAGCTTGAGCCGGTTCTTGAGGTTGGCTTCCTTGATGTTCAGCAGGGCCATGGGGTCCACGCCCGACATCCGCATGTATTTCTTCAGGGATGCCTGGCCGTCCACCTCGTTCTCGCGGTTGCGCAGGTAGCGGTACTGGACCACCAGGGAGCCGATGTCCTTGAGATCCTTGCGCATCACGTCCTCGAGCTCCTGGCGGCGCTCCGCATAGTCCTCCCGCTCGGAGAGGAGATCCTCCTTGCGATGGTTGAGGTCGAGGCTGCCTTCGGTGAGGAAGGGCAGCCGGAACCCCACCTCCACGCTGTAGGCCTTGTTCAGGTCGTAGTCCTTGTCCTCGCTGCGGCGCTCCAGCTCGTCGTTGCGCTCGCCCATGTCGAAGCCGAAGCTCAGGAAGCTCAGGTATTCGCGCCCCTTGGCCTTCTCCAGCCGGTAGCGGCTCTCGGCCAGGGCCAGGTTCTGCTTGAGATAGCGCAGGTAGACGTGGTTGGTGTCGAGGACGTAGGTTCCCTTCTCGACCTCGGCGATGATGCTGTCGGGGGAGACGAGGCCGGTGGTGTCGAAGTAGGCGAAGCCGGCGCTGTCGCCGCCGCCGGCCTTCGCGCGGGCCAGTTGCAGCTCGATCTGCTGCTGCAGCCCTCCCAGCTCCTTCTGCATCTCGAGATCCTGCGACTTCAGCTTGGTGAGATCCGATTCTTCGTCGATGAGGTCGGCGAGATCGAAATCCTCGGTGGATTTCAGCTTCTCCAGCACGCGGATCTTGTCCTCCAGGACCGTGATCAGCTCCTCGTTGTTCCGGTGGAGGGCGGTGTACATGAGGCAGTCCACGGCGAGCAGGTAGCGCGTGAGCACGGCGCGGTCCAGCAGCAGCAGATCCCGCTGGCGGCTCCGTTCGATCTCCGCCCGGTTGAGGGCCCGGGCCGCGCCGCCCTCGCCGATGCCGCGGGGCTTGAGGCGCAGGGTATAGCGCATGTAGCCGGGATCCCAGGCTTCGTTGCGGACGCGGACCTCCATGTCCTTGATGAAGGGAAGGCCCATGTAGGTGCCGGAGGCGGGGCCGGCCCCGCCCTTGCGCGCTTCCACCATGGCATCCCTTCGGGCCGTGATCAGGTAGTCGGCCAATGGGGTGCCTTCGGCCCGGGAGGGGGAGGCGGCGCAAAGGACGGCGAAGGCGGCGGCGGCGAAGGCGGCGGAAACGGCCTGCGTCGCCCGGCGGCGACGCCCGGTTACAGCGCGGAAAGCCTTCATCGGGAGGCCTCCACGCGGAGGATCCTGGAGGGCTCATTGGAGCCGTTGTCGAAGGCGACGAAGAGGCTGCGGCTCGCGCCGTGCCAGGCCAGGCCCTCGGGCTTCGCGCCCCCGAAGTCCCGGACCCGCTGCGCCTCTGCCGCGCCGGCGGGCAGGCGCCAGAGCTCGCCCACGTGGGGCCCTTTGCCCTGGTTGGGATCGTCGGCGCCGGAGGTGCCTGTGGAGAGGATGTAGGCGTCCCCTTCCGCGAAGATGATCTCGGCGATGCCGCAGGGGGTGCCCTTGCCGGGTCCGCTTCCGCTCCGCAGGTCCAGGGCCTTCCAGAGGGACAGGCGGCCCTTCTCCGGGACGGCCCCGCGGAACAGGGCGTCGCCGTCCGTGAGGCGGAGTATCGCCGCCTTGCTGTCCAGGAGCGGGGCCTTGAAGCCGAAGAACAGGGTGTCCCCGCGGGCGGCGAGGCCCTCGATGTCCACCGTGCCCGCGGCGATGCCCCGGGACAGGAAGACGGCCCAATCCGCATCCGGCGCCGCCGCGGCCGCCTTGGCCAGGACGTCCAGCAGCAGCACCTTGCCTTCCAGGGCGAAGGTCTCGCCCTGCCGGCGCGTCTTCACCAGGAGCTTGCGGGGATCGGCCAGCTTGCCCTTCTTGTTGCGGCTCTGGGAGGAGAGCACGTACAGCGAGCCGCCGGGGGCGGGGGCGACGGCCTCCATGTCGTCCATCTTGTCCAGCCCTGCGATCGCGGACGATGTCACCGAATGGAAGGTTGTGTCCGCCAGGAACAGGAGGGGTTCCTTCTTCGGGGTGTCGTCGCTGATGATGAGGAGCTTGCCGATGTCCTCGAGCCAGAGGAGGCCGGAGGCCTCGAGGCCGGGGACGGGAACGGCCTTGTCCGGCTCCGGTGCGGCGACGGCGGCAGGCTTTGCGGCCAACCCTGCATCCGCGGCGGCGGGTTTCGCCGTCGTCCCGGCGTCCTTCGCGGCGGGAGGAACCATGCCCGCGACCGTGGACGGCCCGTCGGGAATGACCGGCCCTTTCCGGGTCTCGGACTTCTTGTAAGGCAACGAGATGGAGACCTTCTCGCCGAGCAGGAAATGGTTGTCGGGGGGCAGCTGGATGATCACCTCGCGGCCCCAGATGAGGATATCGGCCCGCTTGCGGAGACGCTCCGGGTATTCCACGATGCGCGTCCCCACGCCCACCACCACGCCTTCCACCGGCTTCGCGTGGTTCTGGCTGCCGCGGACGGTGACCTTCTGGTGCAGGGCCACCTGGCTGTACACGTCCTCGTGGATGTAGCCGCTCACGAAGGAAGGGGCGGCGGCATGCACGGTGAGGATGGGATTGAAGGAGGAGACCTTCTCGCCGACCTTGAAGTTGATGGAACCGATGATGCCGCTGATCTGGGAGGTGATGACCTGGCGATTGCGCTCCTCCTCCAGGATCCGCAGTTCGTCCTCCAGGCGCCCGATCTGCTCCGTCAACGGGTCGCCGTCGGTGGACAGGGCGCTGGCCAGGCGGTTCTCGTAGACGCGGGAGGGATCCTGGGCCAGCTTCAGGAGGCGGCGCAGGCTTGCCAGCTTGGCCAGGACGGGATTCTGGGCCGCGGGCGCTGACGCCATCGCCGCCTTCTCCCGATCCAGGCTCCGGAGCTCGGAGACCAGTTCGCGGTTCAGCTCGTATTGCGCCTCCAGCTCGGCGATTTCAGCCCGGATCTCGCTGACCCGCTCCTCCTGCTGGGCCCGCAACTGGAGCAGCTCCGTCTTCGTCAGGGTGTTGTGGGTGCTCTTGCGGGTTCGCAGTTCCTTCAGCTCATGGGAAATCTGGGAGTAGCGCAGCTCCAGTTCGGGGCTGTGGACCACCAGGAGGGTATCGCCCTGCTCCACGACCTGGCCCTGCAGCACCGGGATGCGGCGGATCTCCACGGCGGTCTCCGTACTGATAATCGTCTCCCGGGCATCGGCGATGCCGTAGAAGGTGTCGGGCTCGGAGCGGTAGTAGGCGGTCAGGGCGATCAGGATCGCCACGGAGATGCCGCAAAGGGCGTACAGGCGGTACATCAGACCTCCACCGTGGTTTCCTGGAGCATGAGGCTCACGTCCCGGGCGGAGGATAGCTTGCGGATGCCGTCCACCAGGGCGTCGCGGGTCGTCCCCCGGCGCAGCTTGACGTGGTAGGCGTATTCCAGGCGCGCACCCTGGGAGGTCTCGCGCAGGGTGATGAGGGCGAAGGCGCGGCAGCTCTTGCCGAGGAGTTCCTCGAGTCCGGCGCGATCCGGGGAGCTGCTTTCCATGTTGAAGCGCAGCATCCCGTCGTAGTAGCGGAGCTCGCCCAGGGGGGTGAAGTGCAGGATGACGGCGGCGGCGCAGAAGCCCAGGGTGCCGATCACGGCGATGCCGAAGCCGAACACGCCGCAGGCGATGCCGATGGCCATGGCGGCGAACATGAAGACGATGTCCCGCGGATCCTTGAAGCCGGTGCGGAAGCGGATGATGGCCATGGCACCCAGCATGCCCAGGCCCCGGGCCAGGTTGTCGCCGATGGCCTGCATCACCATGCCCGCGGCGATGGAGCCGAGGATCATGGACTGGACGAAGTTGCGGGAATAGGAGAGGCCCCGGAACGTCTTCTCGTAGGTGATGGCGATGAGGGTGGACAGCAGGAAGCACAGGACGACGGTATACAGGATGCTGACGAACGTCGGGTTGGACGACGTGGTCTGCAAAGTCAGGAAATCGAGCATCTTTCTAAAATCCCTTCTCAGGCAAATCTACTAGGATCGCGCGCCCCGGATTGGGGGCGCGCGCCTCGGGTCTCCGCCGCGAACCGGATGCCGCTATTGCTGGCCCCAACCCGGGTAGGGGCGGGCCTGCTTCATGATGATGACCGGCTTGCCCTTGGGATCGCCGGCGAGCTGGTCCAGCTTGAACTCGGTGTCCATGGCGTACCACTTCGTCGGGTCCGTCCCGTAGGCGGCCTTGAAGAAGCGGTGAATCTCCTTGAGGGCGATTCCCAGGGCGTTGGTCTGCTCGACGGTCAGCACCGTCGTCCCCTTGGGGATCAGGTTGGAGTTCGCCAGGAAGACGATGGGCTGGCCCGGCATGTCGAAATGGTAGATGAACTGGTCGGTGGTGATGGAGGGGTCCGGCTGCACCACGGACTCGGTGCCCGCCTGCACGTTGATGTAGAAGCCCGGTTCCAGGCCGGAGGGGTCGAAGGGGTTGGCGGTGATGGCCACACCGTTGGCCTCCTCCTCGGGATGGGCCTTGTGCACCAGTATCGACATGCCCACGGCCTTGTGGTCGATGCTCCGGTAGCTGCGCTCCTCGAAGGCGCGGAAATACCAGACGCTGGCCCAGACCTTCAGCAGGGCCTTGGAGATGGGATCGGAGGGATCGTTCGGGTTCCCGGTCTTGGAATCGTAGAGGCCCGCGCCGGTGAAGCCGTCCAGATCCTCGGCGTTGGTGCTCGACCGGAAGCGGATCGGCAGCCCCGGCAACTTGCCTGCGATCTTGGCGTTGAGGGCCGCCCAGAAGGCCGAGTCGATGGGCGAGGTCTCGATGAGATTGCGCAGCGCCTTGAGGCGGCGGTCCCGCTCGGCCGGGTCGGACTGGAACTTGGGATCGGCCAGCATGGCGTCGACGGTGTCGTTGAGGCCGTGCTTCTCCATGTGCTGCCAGTAGTAGTAGACCGGGATGCCGAAGGCGTATTGCGAGGTCACCTTGGTGCTGTCCATGTGGGGGAAGCCGGCGAAATGGCTGGTCTTGCCGCCGAAGGCCGGAATCGCCTTCTTGATGGCTTCCTTGAGCGGCGTCCCGTTCGAGAGGTCGAGGATGTCCTTGACGTCCCGCAGTTCCTTGACGGTGGTGTCCATGTTGGGCACGCCCACGGCGTCCGGTTTGTGGTCGTCCCACCAGGCGTCGGCCTCCCCCTTGGTCACCTCGTCCACGGCATAGCTGAAGGCTCCCACCACCAGCTTCACCCATTTCCCCTCGAGGGCGCGCAGGGCGCTGTCGGTGTACGCCCCCCGCAGGCCCATGTTGGGCGTCCCGCGGTTCTGGGACAGCACGTTGATGTGGGAGAGGGGGGTCTGGAACTGCTGGGTGATGATGCCGCTCGTCACGGAGATGTCGTTGGGGACCTCGTCCAGGACCACGATGTCGCGGAAGTCCAGGTAGGCGGTCTCCAGCTCCTTGGCGGTCATGAAGACGAGCCTGCCCATGCCGGTGGCGAAGTTGAGGGGCTGGTAGTCGATGCCCCGGTACAGCTCGTCGGTGGTGATGATCTTCACCGTGGAGGGCAGCTTTTTGGCCTCGGCCTCCACCGCCTGGGAGGTGGGATGGAAGAAGAGGCTGTCGCCGCAGAAGCAGGACTCCTTCACCTTCCCGTAGGCTAGGGCGATCATATCGGCGCTGGCGTTGTCATCGGGGGAGATCTCGTAGGTCCAGACCTTGGGGCCCTCGTAGCGGGTGAGGGCGCCGAGGATGAAGCGCCGGTCCCTGGTGTAGTACTCGGTCTGGCTGAACACGGACACCGAGGGCACCAGCGCCTTGCCGCTCTCGACGGACAGGTGCTTCTTGGCGAACTCGTAGTGGATCTTGAACTTCTTGCTGTTCTGGAAATACAGCTTGTCCTTCTCGTCCCGGTCGATGACGGTCTTCAGGGAGAGCGCGCCCGGGAGGCTGGCGTCCAGGGGCTGGGAGGACAGGGTGGTGAAATCGTCCACGCAGCCCAGGGTCAGGGAGGAATCGGGGGCGGCGCCGGACGCGATGGCGCATTTCCAATCCCGGTCGGGATCGGAGGAGGTGGACTGGTTGCAGGAGATGCCGGCCAGCGCGGCGGCGGCGGCCAGGGCGAGTCGGGTGAGGCGGCTGTTCATTTGCATATCAGGTTGTCGGTGTCGCAGGTTTGGCCGGTCGGGCATTGCTCGTCGACGGCGCAGGAGGTGAATCCGGGGATGGTCAGTTCCTTGATGACCTTCTGCTCGATGACGAGGTCCACGTCGACCTTGGAGCTGGTGCCCTTGTTGTAGCGCGTCAGTTCCACGGTGGGGAATCCCGTGACGCCCAGTTCCTTGAGGGCGTCCACGAGCCCGGCGGCGATTTCCAGGCGGCCGTTGTCGGCGGTTTCGCAGGCAATCTTCCCCATGTGGCTGCCGTGGTTGGTGATGTTCACGTCAACCTGGACCTTGCTGCCGGCCTGGGCGGGCGGCGTCCACTCCACCACGAGCGGCTTGCCGCTTTCGAGCTTGACCTCCCCTTCCTTGACGACGAGCGGGGCGATGCATTTCGTCGCCGCGTCGAAGGCCTCCTGCGCGGCGCTGCCCGCCGCGGAGAGCGACACCGCGTCGCCTTCGGCGCAAGGCGGGAAGGTGATGTAGCTGCCGTTGTTCGGCGTCTGGTAGGTGATGCGGGTGGTGCCGATCGGGGAGGTGACGAAGGTGGTGGCCCCCTTGCTCTCCTTGAGGCCGGTGATGGTCACATCGCCTACGGAAATGGAACTGGCCTGGGGCTGGCACTTGTTGGCCGCGCCGTTCACCCCGCGTACGCAGATGTCCCCGCCCGAGCAAATGGGCGAACACGACAGGATGTCGGAAATCAGCAGGGTGCAACCGCCGCTTTTCTGGCCTTCCTTGTAGGGATTCGCGACCGGCTGGACCGTGTCGTATACCGCCCCGGACATGCTGGTGGCTCCCACGGAAAAATCGGTGGGCGGCGTGAAGGTGAACCGGAAGGTGCCTTGCGCATGGCTGCTCTTGCCGGGGGGAGGATCGCCGCCTTCGGAGTCGCTGGTGCAAGCCACCGCGAACAAGGCCAGGGAGAATGCCGCGCCGAGCGCGGTGATTGCGAATCGCTTCATGTCTGGTGTCCTAGGTATGGGTATTCAGGGTGAAAGGAATGCGTCCGCGATGTATAAAGACGGGAAATGCCGTCTTGTGCGGATGGCGGAAAACAGATCGGGGCATGTGCCATACTCCTAATCGCGGTCTTCGTCCCCGCGTGTGGCGCAGGGGAAACGGGCCCCCATAACCCCTTGCCCCCGAAAAGTCAGCACAGAAATAGAGCTGAAACCGGAATGAAACCGATCAGCGGAATAAATATAAACGAGGATCACGGATTCCGAAGCGAACCTTTTGGTACAAGCCTGGTTTCCGCACGCTCCCGCGTGCTTTCGCAGGGATGGCGCAGGTACGGCGGGCCTTCGAACTGGGCATGGATGGATCCAGGTTTGACATTGGCAATACCGTCTTCAGGGATTCAAGGCGAAACAGTAAAAGCCGCCATACCCGCCGCCGCCGCCGATCCAGCCTCTCTGGTTGGCCGTCTGGGAGGGGCCGCCGCCGTTGGTGATCTCGATGCCGCGGGCGCAACCTGGGGAATCCCAGGTTGTCATCCAGTTGGCCCCGGATCCGGTCGAACCTGCGCCGCCGCGGGGCCAGGAAAAGCCGCCGCTCGGCTTGCCGTTCTCGGAGGAATGCACCGCGGTGGTCCAGTCCTTGCACGTCGCGGTGGCCGACTTCAACCTGCCGTTGGCGTCCGAGCCGGTCATGGTATGGTGGTTGTCCTCCTGGGCCCCGTTGGGATCGGGGCGGTGGTTCCCGATGCCGTTCTCGTTGGGCAGGTCGGCGGCCACGGTGGGGTCGCCGTTCTTGGGGCGCACGGCGACGAGGTCGGCCTTGGTGGGAGCCAGCAGGCGTCCGGCGCGGTCGTACCAGGGGCCCGGGCCCACGCGGTCGATGGCGTTCACCTGCGCGCCCTTGGCGTCCGCGGTCACGCTCAGGAAGGCCCTCCAGCCCTTCACCCCCGATCCCTTCATGCTCTTTTCGGCGAGGGTGGCGCAGATCTTGTCGGCGCCGCGGAGGCCCGCCCCCGGTCCGGTTTCGCCGAAGCGGTAGTCGCCGCCGAAGCCGCTGTCGTTCTTGGCCAGCTCCTGCAGGCCGCGCATGCTGGTCACGAAGAAGCTGAACTTGGGCGAGGTCTCCTTCAGCATCCGGATCTGGATATCGGCGGAGTCGGGCCGGGAGACGCTCACGTAGGCTTTCTGGAAGCCGCTTTTGGTCGAGGTGAGGACGTCGTAGAGGGCGGCGGCGGCAGCCGGCTTGGCCAGGGCGGCGAGGGCCCGGACTTCCGCGACGGACCCCGTGGCGGCGGCGCCGCTGCCATGCAGGACGCCGTCGAGGGCGTGGGCCTTCAGGACGGCCTGGAATCCTCCTGCCTCGACCCTGATGAAGCGCAGGCCGGTGCCCAGGCCGGCCAGGGGCAGGGAATAGGAGCCGGCGGAAAGCTCGCGGCGATAGGCGGCTACCTCGGCGCCCGCAAGCGTGCGGACGGTGACGCTCACCTCGACTGCGGCGGGCAGGGACAGGGACAGGGCCCAGGAGCGGATGCCCGCGGATGCGGTAGCGGCGGAGCCCTGGGCTCCGGGAGCGCGGATGCCGGTGGAGCCGCCCAGGGTGAAGCGCCCGTCGGCCCCCGAGGTGGTGGTGAGCCCCAAGCCTTCGAGCTTCAGGTCGGCGCCGGACACGGGCGTGCCCGCGGAGTCGGTGACGATGCCGCTCAGGTTGACGCCCTGGCCGAAGGACGGCAGGGCGGCGGCGAACACGAGGCACGGAATGAATCTGGACATTGATTTTTCCCCCAGCGGAAACGGGCACGAAGCCGGCTTGAAACCATTCCGCAGGGCACAATCTACGCGGGATTCCCCGAATCCGGTACGAACTATTTGGGACGGAAGGGGGGAGATTTGCGGCCGAAAAGGGACAGGAGGGGAGCGGGGAGGCCCGCCAGGGTTGGCCTGGCGGGGGCCGTATGGCCGGAAGTCAGGGATTCAAGGCGAAGCAGTAGAAGCCGCCGTAGCCGCCCCCGGTCCCGATGAAGGTCCAGCCCGGCGTGCCGGGGCCGTTCTGGACGATCTCGATGCCCCGGCCGCAGCCCGGGGCGTCCCAGGCCCAAATCCAATGCCAGTTCGTGCTGCCCCCGAAGCCGCCGAAGCCGCCGCCGCCGCCGGTTCCGGGC
>CBILQL010000112.1:0-10377 GCA_966238865.1 uncultured bacterium | reverse complement strand
ATTGCCTTCGTTGATGAGATCGGTGAGGGTGAGTCCCAGGTTGCGGAAGTTGCGTCACACCGAGACGACGAACTTGAGGTTCGCGCAGATGAGCTGGTTCATGGCCTGCTGATCGCCGGAGCGGATGCGGCGGGCGAGGTCCGCTTCTTCGGCGGAGGTAAGGGTTTTGTAGCGACGGATTTCACGGAGATAGAGCGCGAGATTGCGGGTATCGCCCAGGAAGGGAATGGAGGGTTCGAATTTCTTGGCGTCGGGGTTGAGTATTCTCATGTCCATTGGATGTATCAAAATCCAGGCCATGTAACTTCCGAAACCGGTTTCGACAGTTTTTCCGGACCGGGTGGAACCTGTTTCAGAATCGCTTGAGCAATTCTTCCAACAGGTTTTCCGGTTTCAGGTTCTCGGCCTCCGCCTGGAAATTCAGGAGAATGCGATGATTCAATGCGCTTTTGAAGATGGAGCGGATGTCTTCTTCAATCGGCGTCGGGCGTCCATGCAGTAAGGCCCTGGCTTTCGCGCCCAGTACCAGGAACTGGATGGCCCGGGGGCCCGCTCCCCATTTGACATATTTTCGCACTTCGGCGATGGAATTGTCAGGCACTGGCCTGGTTGCCCGAACCAGTTTGACGGCCAATTCGAAAATATGGTCCGAGACGGTCATGTCCATGACCTGCTTCTGGAGCTCGCGGATCTGTTGCTGATCGAGCACCGGCTGTATGGTTTCCGACAGCGTGGTGGTGTGTTTCTTGATGATGGCCAGTTCCTGTTCGAAGCTCGGATAGTCGAGCGTGAGGGCGAACAGGAAGCGATCCAGCTGGGCCTCGGGCAGGGGGTAGGTCCCTTCCTGCTCGATGGGATTCTGGGTGGCCAGGACCATGAAGGGTTCGTCCAGCCGTTCAGTGCGACCGAAGACGGTGACCATCTTCTCCTGCATGCTTTGCAGCAGGGCGGCCTGGGTCTTGGGCGGCGTGCGGTTGATCTCGTCGGCCAGCAGGATCTGGGTGAACACGGGCCCTTTGTGGAACACCAGCTCGCGGGACCCGGTGGACTTGTTCTCCTGGAGGATCTCCGTGCCCAGGATATCCGACGGCATGAGATCGGGCGTGAACTGGATGCGGTTGAACTTGAGGCTCAGGGCCTGGGCGAAGGAATTGACCATGGTGGTCTTGGCCATGCCCGGCACGCCGATGAGGAGGACATGGCCGCGGCAGAGCAGGGCCATGAGGATCTTGTCGAGGATGTCCTCCTGGCCGACGACGACCTTGCCGACCTCCTTGCGGAAACGCTGGACGATGCCGGGGACTTCTTGCGGGGCGATGGCCATGGGTTTCCTCGGGGAATAAGGATGATGCTTGAGACTGGAAACTAAAAACTTCTTCTTTCTCCGCCCCCAAACAAAAAGGCCCGACCGGTTTCCCGATCAGGCCTCAAGTCGAGCCGATATGCCTTTTTCAGGGCTTGGTCTTTTCCAGGAGATGCTGGCGGGCGACGGCACGGGCCAGGGCGCGCTGCGCACGGGGACGATCAAGCCCCGCGGCCACCACCGGATCGGTGAGGCGCTTCTCGGCCCTTTCCTTGGCGGCCAGGACGCGCTTCAGATCGATCTCGGAAGGGGTTTCCGCCGCTTCGGCCAGGACAACCGCCTGGTTGGCGTGGAATTCCAGGAAGCCGCCGGAAACGCTGTAATACGTCTCCTTGCCGTCGGCCTTCACCCGGACTTCGCCCGGGACCAGGCTCGACAGGATGGGCGCATGATCCTTCAGGATCTCGAAGGGCCCGGCCGCGCCGGGAACCAGGAGACCCTGGACCTCGCCGTCGAAGACGGCCTTATCGGGGGTTAGGATTTGCAATTTCATCCGCTGTTCCTATGGCCGCTTTGGACCTGATCTGGTTCTCGAAGAGTCTGCGACCTCCGGAGGCTGCGCCTTCGGAGGCATCGTGAAAATTCCGGGCGCGCTGGGATTCCATCGCCCCGGAATTTTTATGCTTTTTTCGCCTTCTCCACGGCTTCCTCGATGGCGCCGACCATGTAGAAGGCGTTTTCCGGAAGGTCGTCGTGCTTGCCTTCCAGGATCTCCTTGAAGGAGCGGATGGTGTCTTCCAGCTTGACGAACTTGCCCGGGAAGCCGGTGAACACTTCGGCCACGCTGAAGGGCTGGGACAGGAACCTCTGGATGCGGCGGGCGCGGTTCACGGTCTTGCGATCGTCTTCCGAGAGCTCGTCCATGCCCAGGATGGCGATGATGTCCATCAGCTCCTTGTAGCGCTGGAGGATGGCCTGCACGCCGCGGGCCACCTTGTAATGCTCCTCGCCCACGATCTGCGGATCGAGGATGCGGGACGTCGAGTCCAGCGGATCCACGGCCGGGTAGATGCCCATCTCGGAGATGGCGCGGGACAGGTTGGTGGTCGCGTCCAGGTGGGCGAAGGTGGTGGCCGGAGCCGGATCGGTGTAATCGTCGGCGGGCACGTAGATGGCCTGGATGGAGGTGATGGATCCCTTCAGGGTCGAGGTCACGCGCTCCTGCAGGTCGCCCATCTCGGTGGCGAGGGTGGGCTGGTAGCCCACCGCGGAGGGGATGCGGCCCAGGAGCGCCGACACCTCGGAGCCCGCCTGGGTGAAGCGGAACATGTTGTCCACGAAGAGCAGCACGTCCTGGCCCTTGTCGTCGCGGAAGTATTCCGCTTCAGTCAGGGCGGTCAGGGCCACGCGGGCGCGGGCTCCGGGGGGCTCGTTCATCTGCCCGTACACGAGGCAGGTCTTGTCGAGCACGCCCGATTCCTTCATCTCGCCGAAGAGGGCCGTGCCCTCGCGGGTGCGCTCGCCCACGCCGGCGAACACCGAGTACCCGCCATGGTGCTTGGCGATGTTGTTGATCAGCTCCATGATGATCACGGTCTTGCCCACGCCGGCCCCTCCGAAGAGGCCGATCTTGCCGCCCTTCACGTAGGGGGCCAGGAGGTCGATGACCTTGATGCCGGTCACCAGCACCTCGCTCTTGGTCGACTGGTTGGTGAACTTGGGCGGGGCTTTGTGGATGGGATCCAGGCGGGTGTACTTGACCGGGCCGGCCTCGTCCACCGGATCGCCGGTAACATTGATGATACGGCCCAGCACGCTCTCGCCCACGGGCACCGAGATGGGGGCCTTGGTGTTCAGCACCTTGGCGCCGCGGACCAGGCCGTCGGTGGAGTCCATGGCGATGGCGCGCACGGTGTTCTCGCCGATGTGCAGGGACACCTCCAGGACGAGGTTGTTCTCCTCGCCGGAGATGGTGTGGTTGGTGGTCTTGAGGGCGGTGTTGATGGCGGGGAGATTGCCCTGACCCTCGAACATCACGTCCACCACCGGCCCGAGGACCTGGGTGATGGTGCCATAGCTATCGTTTGCCATTGTCTTCTCCTGAAATCCTGCTCTATGGTGTCGCGTCGCTGGGCGTTTTTCGCTTTCGGTTTTTCGTTTTCAGCTGCGCAAGAGCGGATATCCTCCGGTCGAAGCGAAAAACGGAAAACGTAAAACGAAAAACCTCTTCTTATCCCTTCAACGCCTCCGCTCCCGAAACAATCTCAATCAGTTCCTTGGTGATCGCCGCCTGCCGCGCCCGGTTCATCTTGAGCGTCAGCGATCCGATCAGCTCTTTCGTGTTCTTGGTCGCGCTGTCCATGGCGGTCATGCGCGCGGTATGCTCGCCCACGGCGTTCTCGAGGAGGCTCTTGTACACCTGGAGGGTCACGATCTGCGGCAGCAGCTCGTTGAAGACCTCGCCCGGGTTCGGCTCCACGATGTAGTCGAGGCGGAAGCCGGCATCCTTCCTGGCGCCCTTTTCTGCGGCTGTCTTCTTCGCGGGCTTGGCGAAAGGCAGCAGCTGGATGTGGGTGGGCACCTGGGAGAGGGCCGACTTGAAATGGTTGTAGATGAGGACGACCTGGTCGACTTCCCCCGAGATGTAGTCCCTGATGGCGGCGCCGGCGATCTCGGAGGCGTTGGCGAAGCTGGGCGTGTTCTGCAGCTCGGCCTTCTTGCCTCCGGAGAGGTTATTGCGGTTGATGAAGTCGCGGGTGCGGCGGCCCAATCCCAGGCTCTGGAACTCCTTGGAGCGGTCCAGGGTCTTCACGAAGTACTTGATCAGGTTGTTGTTGAAGCTGCCGGCCAGGCCGCGATCCGAGGCCAGCACGTAGTACCGGATCTTCCTCACATCCCGCACCTTCATCAGGGGATGATCCAGGTCCTGGAAGGAGGCCGTGATCTGGTCCATCAGATCCTGGATCTTCTGCGCGTAGGGCTTGTTCCGGTTGAACGCGTCCTGGGCCTTGCGCAGGCGGGACGCGCTCACCATCTTCATCGCCGACGTGATCTTGCTCGTGTTCTGGAGCGACTTGATCCGGAGGCGGAGTTCCTTGATTGTCGGCATTCGCTGCTGTTCCCTTTGCTGTCGACTCGCTTGCGCGAAGGTGGACGTCCGCCTGTCGGGCGGACGAGGACCTTCCCTACGCGAAGGTCTTGCCGAACTCCTCCAGGGCCTTCTTGATCTTGGCGGTGAGATCGTCGTCGATCTTCTTCTTCTCCTCGATCTCGTCCATGAGCTTCGGATGCTTGGCGTCGAGGAAGGAGAAGAGCTCGTCCTCGTACTGCTGGATCTTGGCGACCGGCACCTCGTCGGTGTAGCCGTTCATGCCCGCGTACACGATCATGATGGTCTTGCCGATGCGGTAGGGGTTGTACTGCCCCTGGCGCAGGACGCGCATCATGCGCTCGCCGCGGGCCAGCTGCTTCTGGGTGGCCTTGTCCAGGTCGGAGGCGAACTGGGCGAAGGCGGCCAGGTTGCGGTACTGGGCCAAAGTGAGGCGGAGGGGGCCGGCCACCTGCTTGGTGGCCTTGATCTGGGCGTCGCCGCCCACGCGGGAGACCGAGAGGCCCACGTCCACGGCGGGCCGCTGGCCGGCGTTGAACTGGTTGGTGTCGAGGAAGATCTGGCCGTCCGTGATCGAGATCACGTTGGTCGGGATGTAGGCGGACACGTCGCCGGCCTGGGTCTCGATGATGGGCAGGGCGGTGAGCGAACCGCCGCCTTCCTTGGCGGACATCTTGGCCGCGCGCTCGAGCAGGCGGGAGTGGAGATAGAACACGTCGCCGGGGAAGGCCTCGCGTCCCGGGGGACGGCGGAGGAGCAGCGACAGCTGGCGGTAGGCCTGGGCCTGCTTGGTCAGGTCGTCGTAGACCAGCAGGGCGTGCTGGCCGTTATACATGAAGTATTCTCCCATGGTGGCGCCGCAATAGGGGGCCAGGTACTGGAGCGGGGCCGGGTCGGAGGCGTTGGCGGCCACCACGCAGGTGTACTCCATGGCGCCGGCGGCCTTCAGCTTCTCGACGATCTGGACCACGGTGCTCTGCTTCTGGCCGATGGCCACGTAGATGCACTTGACGTCCTTGCCCTTCTGGTTCAGGATGGTGTCGATGGCGATGGCGGTCTTGCCCGTCTTGCGGTCGCCGATGATCAGCTCGCGCTGGCCGCGGCCGATTGGGATCATGGTGTCGATGGCCTTGATGCCGGTCTCCAGCGGCTCGTGCACGTTCTGGCGGCGCACGATGCCGGGGGCCTTGTCCTCGATGGGACGCGTATGCGTCCGATCCAGGGCCGGACCGCCGTCGATTGGCTCGCCCAGGGCGTTGATTACGCGGCCCAGGATGGTCGGGCCCACGGGCACGGAGGCGATGGTCTTGGTGCGGCGGGCGGTGTCGCCCTCGGCCACCGCGGAGGCGTCGCCCAGGATGGCCACGCCCACGTTGTCCTCTTCCAGGTTGAGCACCAGGGCCGAGACGGTCTTCTTGGCGCCCTGGATCTCGACGAGCTCGCCGGCCATCGCCTTGGAAAGGCCGAAGATGCGGGCGATGCCGTCGCCGACCTGCATGACCGTGCCGGTCTCGTAGGTGTCGGCGGAGGTTTCGATGGCTTCCAACTGCTTGCGCAGGATGGAAGTGATTTCGTCGGAGCGGACTTCAACGGCCATGTGCTTGCCTTCCTATAATCCTAGTTGACCTATGCCGCCAGCTTCTGGCGGATGATCTCCAGCTTGTTCTTGATGCTGGCGTCGGTGATGGTGTCCCCTTCCAGGATGCGGAAGCCCGCGATCAGGGAGGAGTCGATCTGGTTGGTGAGGATGAACTTCTTGCCGGGACGCTTCGCTTCCAGGGCGCGGCCCAGCTTGTCCAGCTGATCGGCGCCGAGGGCGGCGGCGCTGTATACCACGGCGCGCTCGATGTTCTCCCGCTTCTCCTCGAGGGCCAGGTACGCGGCTGAGATGCCGGGCAGCAGGGCCAGGCGGTTCTTCACCTCGAGCAGCTTCACGAACTTCCGGGTCAGGGGCGAGAACTTCGCCGCCGCCGGGGCCAGCAGGGCGGCCTTATCCTCCGCCGAGCGGATGGGATTGGCCAGGAACTTCTCGAGCACGGGCAGCTTGGCGAAGGTGTCCGCCAGGGCGCGCATGTCGGCGGAGACCTCGGCCGAGGTCTTCCCGTCGGCGGCGGCTTCCAGGAGGGTCCTGGCGTAGACGGATGCGGCTTTGCCTTTGATCATCTGGACGTTCCCGTCATCTCAGCCCTTGGCGGCCGAGACCTCGTTGATGAGCTGGTCCACCAGGGCGCGCTGCTTGGCTTCGTCGAGGCTCCCCTGGATCAGCTTCTCGGCGATGCGGATGCTGAGGTCGGCGGTGGTCCGCCGCAGGTCCGCGATGGCGGCCCGCTTGCTGGCCTCGATCTCGGTGTTGGCCGACGCCAGGATCCGCGCCTTCTCCTCGTTGGCGCTCTGCTCGAGCTTGCGCTTCAGGTCCTCGCCGGCCTGCCGGGTGCTGGCCAGCAGGGCGCTGGCCTCGCTGCGCGCGGCGGCCAGGATCTTCGCCTGTTCCTCGGAGATGCGCTTGGACTCCTCCTGGATCTTGGCGGCCTGGTCGAGGCTGTCCTTGATGGTCTTGTCCCGCTCCTCGATGGAGGCGATGATGGGCTTCCACGCCATCTTGCGCAGGATGAGAAGCAGGGCGACGAAGACCAGCATGGTCCAGATCCACACGCCCGGATCGAAGCGCAGGAAGGGCGGCAGCGCGCTCTCCGCGGCATGGGACCCGCCGGCGGCGGTCTCCGTATGGCCCTCGCTCCCGGCTTGCGCCAGCAGCAGCCCGTCCATGGGGTTGCCCGGATCTTTGTTTTCGGCGCTCATCTCAATACCTCATTGAACAAGAAGTGGCACGCAAGCGGGTACGGGACGGCCGCGCCTACTTGAACGCCACGATGATGCAGATAACCTGGGCGAACAGGGCCACGCCTTCCACGAGGGCGGCGGCGATGAGCATGGTGGTGCGCAGCACGCCCACGGCCTCGGGCTGGCGGGCGATGCCCTCCAGGGCCGAGCCGGCCAGGCGGCCGATGCCGAGGCCGGCCCCGATGGCGGCCAGGCCGGCGCCGATGCCGGCGGAGAGGAATCCCATGCTTGCGTTTTCGAGAGCCATTGTTTACTCCTTGAGAGACGGTTTAGGGTTAATGCTCTTGGTGGATGGCCATGCCCACGAACAGCGCCGAGAGCAGGGTGAAGATGTAGGCCTGCAGGAATGCGACCAGCACCTCGATGAGGTAGATGAACAGGGTCATGGGCACGAAGCCCAGGGCCACCCACGCGGTCTTGAAGACGACGATGAGGCCGGTGAGGGAGAGCAGCAGGATGTGGCCGGCCGTCATGTTGGCGAAGAGACGGATGCACAGGGCCACGGCCTTGGTGAACAGGCCCATCACCTCTATCACGGCGATGATCGGGAGCACGAAGAGCGGCACGCCCTTGGGGATGAGGTTGGCCACGTAGTGGACGGGCCCGTTGTGGACCATGCCGGCGATGTTGTAGATGACGAAGATGAGGGTGGCCAGGGCGGCGGTGAAGTTCACGTTGCCGGTGGCGGCCGCCCAGCCGGGGATGAGGCTGATGAGGTTCAGGGCCAGCAGGAAGAAGAACAGGGTGAGGAAGAAGGGCAGCCACGCGGGGGTGTCCTTCTTGCCGAGGTTGGGCTCCACCACCTCGTCGCGGACGTAGAGGACCATGGCCTCCAGGGCGTGGCCGAGCTTGCCGGTCGGGGCGTGGCGCACGCGCCTTCCGCCCAGGGCGAAGAGCAGGATGAGCAGGAGCGAGGCGACGAACATCATCACCACGTGGGTGGAGATGCTCATGTCGACGCCGAAGACGTTCCAGCCCGTGGGCAGCGGGATGTGCAGCCAGGGGATGGGGTGCCACTCGTTGGAGTTGGAGATGTGGTGGGTGAGGAAGTCGCCGAGGCTCTCCTCGCCTTCCTTGCCCGAGGAGGCCGAGGCGGGCATGGCCAGCATTCCCAGCAGGGCGACGAGGCAGAGGAGCAGGGACGGCTGGCGCAGTTTCATCGGGGACTCGCGGAGCTCGGGGTTTCGGTGGCCGGCCCCACCTTTGAAGAAGCGGCGGCGGGCTGGAAGGAGGAGTGGTCCAGGAAATGCTTCACTTCGATGCCCAGGTAGGCCACGAAGGACGCCATGGCCGTGAGGGTCATGGAGAGCAGGTGGGACATGCTGAGATTCCCAAGGGAGATGACGAGGATGAGGGCGGTGCCGATGACGAGGAGGCGGAACACCATGCCGCCCAGGTAGATGCTGAAGGGGTTGCGGCCCGGGAAGCGGTACAGGGGATAGACGGCGCCCAGCGCGTTGAGGCCCATGAACACCACCACGCCGAGCCCGAGGGCCCAATGGTATAGGTCCAGCTTATGGGCCATGGACACCGCCGCCGCCGACAGGAGAGCCATGACCATGGCGATGTTTCTGATGTAGCTGGTCATGAATGAGGGTTCGGCCGAGAGGTTCCAGAAGTTGCGAATGCCCGGAAATGGATTTCGCCGGGATTAATTTTAACGCGCAAAAGGATAGCAAATGCCCGCGCGGCTTTAAAGGCGGGGGCCCGGCGTTACCGGGGGTCGGAGGCGATTAATCTTGGTGTTTTGGGGGTGCGGTGTTGTTCAATTTGCGCATGGCAATGTAGAAGGAATACCCGTTCGCCGCGAAACCGAGCAATACGCCGAGGAGGATGAATAACGGCGCGGTGCCGAAGCGTTCGTCGAGCCAGAGCCCGCCGAACACTGTCAGGACCATGGTGGCCACGAACACCCAGCCGAGGTTCAAAAGGGCCAGCCATTGGTTTTGCGGCGGCTGATCCGCGAGGGGTTTGCGCGCGCCATCAGGCGCGGCGCCGCCCGCTTCATCCGGCGGGAGGCCACCGGGCGGTCGCGGACCCGCTTCTTCAGAGCTTGACATCGCCTTTGATATCGCCCTTGCCGTCGCCGGGCTTCATCGAGCAATTCCCCTGGAAAATGGCCCCTTCGTTGATGACCAGCTCCCGGGTCTTCAAATCGCCCACCAAGGTGGACTTGCTCTCGAGGACGATTTTCTCCTCGCCCCGCAGGTTGCCGTGGATCTGCCCCGCCACTATCGCCGAACGGACCACCACGTCGCCTTCGATGCGGCCCGTAGGCGTCAGCACCAGGGTCCCGCCCACGTTAACGGTTCCCTTGAGGTAACCGTCAACCCGCAGATCGTGCTCGACCTTGATGTCCCCGACAATCTGGGTTCCCTCGCTGATGGAGGTGACGGCGGTGGCGACGATCTTGGACATGGATGCTCCTCATTTCAGATAGGGTCCGGGGTCCACGGATTTCCCCCGTACCAGGATTTCGTAATGGAGATGCGGACCGAAGCTGTTTCCGGTATTTCCCACGGCTCCGATAGTCGTGCCCTTCTCCACGTGATCCCCTTCCAGGACATAGGCACGGCTGAGATGTCCGTACAGGGTCACGGTGTTGTAGTCATGGTCGATGCGGACGAACTTGCCCAGGTCCCGGTCCCATCCGCTCTCCACCACGATGCCCCTCGCCGCGCTCATCACCAGGGCATTGCTTTCGGCGATGATGTCGAGGCCCTCATGGCGGGCCTCGGTGGCTGCTGCATTATACGATTGGCTGACGATGCCGGCCACCGGCCAGATATCGGGTATGTTGTCCCGTCCCGGGAAGGGTGCGGGCCCCCGCGTCTTCTTGTCCAATTCGCGCACCTGGGCCACATAACGCTCCACCTCCGCCTGGGAAAAGCGGCCCAGACTTTCCTTGGCCTTGGCGGCACTGTCGGCCTTCGGCTCGGTGATGAAGGTCTGGACGATTTCGCGGATTTTGCGCTCCTGCGCGGCGATCTTCCCCAGCTCCCGCTCGAGCAGGGTCATCTTCTGCTGCTTCTCGTTCAGCTCGCGGTTCACGGCGGCCAGGTGGTTGGCGGTCAGGACCTTGCCGTTGATCTCGGTGACCTTGACCGCCGCCAGGGCTGTGGCG
>CBILQL010000111.1:0-10397 GCA_966238865.1 uncultured bacterium | reverse complement strand
CCAGGGCCAGGGCCAGGTCGAAGGCCGTTCCCTCCTTGCGGATGCCTCCGGGAGCGAGATTGACCGTGATCCTGCGGCTGGGAATGGAGAAACCGGAATTCTTCAGGGCCGCGAAGACACGCTCCCGGCTTTCGCGCACCGCCGAATCCGGCAAACCGACCATGGTGAATCCCGGAAGCCCCGGAGCCAGGTCGACTTCGACGGTTACCGGGTAGGCGTCCAGGCCGGACAGGGCGCAGGAGGTGATCACCGAAAGCATGGGTCGCAGGGGGAACCGGCCGTGACGTCGCCGTCAGCCGAACAGGGAGACCGGTTTGGAGATGCAATCTCGGTAGGCTTTCAGGATCCGGTCCTGCAGCTCCTTGCGGAATCGCATGGAGACGGTTTCGAAGACCCGGCGGACATTGCCGGCCGGCGAGGAAGGGAAGGCGAGGAACAGGCCGTAGCGGCCCTGCATCACCTTGATGCCCTTGAGGGCCAGGCTGTCGTTGAGGACCACTTCGGCGGTCGCCTTGACGGGACCTTCGTCGGACCCGGGAATGATTTGGATGGATGTGATCAGCATATCGTCTTGTCTCTCTGGGTGTGAAGAGGGAAAACCCCGGGGGCAGGCATGCTGCCGTTGGCGGCGCTTGCCGTGTCCGGCCGGTCCGCCGATTGGCGGATGCCGGCGCCCCCGGGGTGCGGGTTACGCCTTCAGGCCACGGCCATCACGGCCTGGTGGTACTCGTCCAGGATTTTCTGGGACATGTACTCCTGCAGGGGCTTGGTGATGGGGTAGCACAGGTTGTACCCCTTGCCTTCGGACTTGTTGTACTCCCGGGGGAAGGATACGAACAGGCCGAACTTCCCTTTCACGACCTTGATGCTGCTGATCACGAACTGCCCGTTCAGCACCACCCGCACGAAGGCTTCCAAGGGGCTGTCCGGTTGCCGGTTCTTGATCGGGCTGATCTTGATCTCGGTGATTTCGATTCCGTTCTGGGACATGGTTTTCTCCTACTCTGATTCGGCAGGCGGACTTTCAGGGTCGCCTGCCTTCCTTTCTGGCCCCGTCATCGAGGCTGCTGTCCCTTATCGCAAGACCGGTGCCAGACCTGGAATGCCGTAATCGGCCCCCTAGGGGCCGTGTCCGGACCGGATGTGAAGTTCGGTGAAGGCGACCTGTGAACTTTGGTGAAGTCCGACCGGAAGCTTGGTGAAGTTGCGTGCAATCCTGTGAAGCAGCGATGCGGCGGAAACGGCCGGACCGGAAACGAAAAAGGCCCCCGCTTAGGGAGCCTCGTTCCATCCGACCTGTGACCCCGGCTTAGAAGCCGAAGTCCTTGAGGAGCCTGTCCGCCAGCTTTTCTTCGAACTCGGGCGAATTGAAGTACCCGGAAGCGATCTTTTCCTTGGCTTCCTGCACCTTGTCCGCGCGGACATCGGGCAGCGCCTTCACATGGGCCGAGACCGAAGAGGAAGCCGCCGAAGACGCCAGTTCCTTGGCCTTCTTGGAGACCACGACAGAATCCGCCTTGCCGGCCTTTTCCGTCTTCTCCGGAGCCTTGTTACCAGCCGCCTTCTGGAGGTCGGCGCCGTAGACTTGCTGTATCCTCTCGATCTTCATCGCTCTATTCCCTATGATACATTATCGGACATTCCAGTGCCCATCTTAAGCCTCCCGCCCCAAAAACATCGTCGGATTTTGAGATTCAGCCAAGAAACCCAAATAAATCGGCGCCAAAGCCGGAAATATCCGTTCAAACAGCAGCTATTGGAGCCCCGAGCCCGAAAATCCTGGGCGCTCGGGATTTTGGGTCCCCACCGCTTTGCAGTTGGGGGGGAGTCGGTAGCGAAAAATTCGGGCAACCATGGTGGTCAACCCCCTGGAGCCCGATTTTTTTATCGTGAAGCGAGCTCCTCTTCGTTGTCTACGATCTCGAAGAGCCGATCGATGGAGGTCATTTCGAAAAGGTCGTAGATGTCATCGGACAGCTTCATGAGGACCAGCTGGCCGCCGGCCGCCTTGAGATCCTGGTGGCAGGTGATGAGCATTCCCACCCCCGAGCTGTCGATGAAACCCACGTCTTGCATGTTGGCCACCAGGAACAGCTTCTGTTCCGCGATGGCGCGTTGGATTGCGGCCCGGAAATGGGAGACTTCGCTGCCCTTGATATGGCCGCTGATGTCCATGATGCTCCACTTCCCGGATGTCCTCAACTTGATATCCATCATTCTCCGATTCCGATCAGGATTGCCGATTGGGCAGGATGATGCTCACGGTGGTGCCGGAGCCTTTCTCCGAGTTCAATTGGATGCTTCCCTGCAGGGCATGCACATAATGAAGGCATGTGGCGAGACCCAGTCCAGTGCCGTTGGACCTCGTCGTAAAGAAAGGCTCGAAAGCCCTGGCCGCCTCTTGCCGCGTCATGCCGCAACCATCATCCTTCACTTCAATCAGGACGTTTTTACCTTCCGACTTCGCCCGGAGCGTCAAGGTTCCCTTGCCGTCCGGCAAGGCCTGGAGGGCGTTCAATGCGACATTGAGCAGGACCTGTTCCAGAATGTCCCTGTCGCTCGAGAACCGGACGTCCTCATTGTCTATAAACTCGTTTATGAGAACAAGGTCCGGCTTAAAACTAGGATTTTTTTCCAGCACCAGCCTTATTTTCTTGAAGATTTCGCCAATACTGACGTTGCGGAAACTCGGTGTCTTGTCCTTGGCGTAGTCCAGCAGGCTGGACAGCACCCGGTTGAGGCGGGCGCTTTCGGTGACGATGAGGCCCAGCAGCCGGCTGTCCTGCTCGCTTTGGAGCGGGCTTTCCTGGAGCATCTGGGCCGATCCGCTGATGCTGGCCAGCGGATTCCGGATTTCATGGGCGATGCGCGCCGACATGGCGCCCAGGGCGGCCATGCGTTCGGTCCGGAGCATTTCCCGCGCCATTTTCCGCTCCTGGGTGAAATCCATGAGGGTGAACACCATTCCCAGAGATTCGTCCTGCCTGGTCAGGACGCGGATCTGGACATGCAGGGGACGTCCCGACGGCGCTTCCATCTCCATCTCCTGCACCGGGAAATTCTCGCCGAGCCGCGTCATGGCGCGGAGGATATCCTCCCCCACCAGTCCGCGCAGCACGACCTCCCGGGACATGCCCGGGTCCAGGGTGCGCTCCAGCCAGGCTTCGCAGGGCTTGTTCCGGTACTTGAGGCCGCCCTGCGCGTCGAAGAAAAGCAGGCCCGTGGGCAGGTCGTGCATCATGGATTCGGCGCTGAACTGGTAGCGATCCAGCTCCTTGGTGGTGCCTTCCAGCGCCTGCCGGGCCGCGGCCAGCTTGCGGGAAAGCGTCGAGGAGAGGAGCGCCACCAGGTAGAACAGGGTGGCGAACAGGAAGAAGCGCGTTTGCACGGTTTCGGGCGGAAGCCTGGGCAGCTCGATGCCGAAGGGTCCCTGGATTCCCAGATGCATGCCGCCCGCATAGGCATGCGCCGTGGCGGCCAGGGAAGCCATTGCGAAAGAGCCCCAGAAGTTGAAGAACAAACCCGCGCTCAGGATGGTGAGGATGAACAGCAGGCCGTATTCGGAAGCGTAGCCTCCGTTGGAATAGAACATCGCCGCTTCTACCAGGATTTCCACCAGGAACTGGAAGAACAGGAGGAAACCCACGGGCGAAGCATGGGTGGATCGATAGGTGGTCGCCCAGGTGGCCAGGTAGAGGATGGTGGAAAGGCCGTAGATGAGGACCAGGCCGCGGGTGATCGAGTCGGGAGGATCGTCCCAGATGGCCAGGAAGAGGAGGACGAACATCACCGCGCGGGTGACGACCACGGCCAGGAAATCGAGGCCGATCTCGGAGAATCGGAGGCCGCCCCCTTGGCTCGCGGCCGCGGGGGACTTTTCCGGGGGCTGGGGCAGGATGGGAGGCCCCCCCCTACCCGATGGTTCCGGCCATCTCGAACATCGGCAGGTACATGGCCACCAGCACGCCGCCGATGATGGTGCCCAGGACGACGATGACCATGGGCTCGATCATGGAGGTCAGGGTCTCCACCGCGGCATCCACCTCGTCGTCGTAGAAGTCCGAGATCTTGATGAGCATCTCGGAAAGGCCGCCGGTGCGCTCGCCCACCGCGATCATCTGGATCACCATGGGCGGGAACACCCCCGTGGCCCGCAGCGGGTCGGCGATGGTCTGGCCGCCGGAAATCGATTCGAGGGTCTTGTAGATGCCGAGCTCGAGCACCTTGTTGCCGGAGGTCTTGGCCGTGACCTGCAGGGCGTCGATGATGGATACGCCGGAGTTGAGCAGGGTGCCCAAGGTGCGGGTGAAGCGGCTGATGCAGGATTTCTGCTCCAGGTCCCCGACCACCGGCGCCTTGAGGAGCATCTGATCGCATTTCAGGCGGCCCTGGTCGGTCTTGTAGTAGCGGAAGAAGGCGAACAGCGCGAGGCCCATGGCCGCAAGGATGGCGGCTATCCATTGGCGGATGAAGTCGGAGATGCCCATCACGATGATGGTGGGCAGGGGCAGCTTGGCGCCGCCTTCGGCGAACATGCCCTGGAAGATGGGTACCACGAACACCATCAGCACGATCACGGCGACCATGGCCACGATGGCGACGATGACGGGATAGGTCATGGCGCCCTTGATCTTGCGGCGCAGGGCGTCGGCCTTCTCCTGGTACTCGGCCAGGCGGAGCAGGATGGTGTCCAGGATGCCGCCCGCCTCGCCGGCGGCGATCATCTGGCAGTAGAGCTCGGAGAAGATCTTCTTGTGCTTGCCCAGGGAGTCGGCCAGGGTGCCGCCGCCCTGGATGTCGGCGCCCACCTGGGTGATGGCGGCGCGCAGGTTCTCGTTCTCGGTCTGCTCCTGCAGGATGTCCAGGCACTGGATCAGGGGCAGGCCGGCCGAGGTCATGGCCGAGAACTGGCGGGTGAAGCGCGCCAGGGACTTGAGGGGCACCCCCTTGCCGCCCAGGTTCAGCTTGATCTCCATGGGCTTGCGCTTGATGTTGGTGGCGCGGATGCGCTTCTTGCGCAGCAGCACCTCGACGTCCGCCTTGCTGCCGGCGTCGATTTCCCCGTTGACCTCCTTGCCGGTGGTCGTCTTGCCCTTGTAAACCCATTTGGACATAGCTTGGTCTTTCGCGCTTCAGGTTGGCCCGCGTCAGCGGTGCGGGGAAAGCAGTCTCTCGAAATGCTCGGGGTCCGGGGAGCGGGACAGGGCGTCGGAACGCTCCACCTTCCGCTGGGTCACGAGCTCCGCCAGCTTGGCGTTCATGGTGTTCATCCCGTACTTCTGCCCGGCCTCGATGGAGCTCTGGATCTGGTGCACCTTGTCGTCCCGGATCATGGCCCGGATGCCGGTGGTCATGGTCATCACCTCGTAGGCCAGGATTCGGCCGCCGCCGATCTTGGGCACCAGGGTCTGGCTGATGACGCCCTGCAGCACGAAGGAGAGCTGGGTGCGGACCTGGGCCTTCTCTCCCGCCGGGAAGGCGTCCACGATGCGGTTGATGGTCTGGGCGGCGGAATTGGTATGCAGGGTGGCCAAGGTGAGGTGTCCGGTCTCGGCGATGGACATGGCCGCCGACATGGTCTCGGTATCGCGCATCTCGCCGATGAGGACCACGTCCGGATCCTGGCGGAGGGCCACCCGCAGGGCCGAGGCGAAGGACTCGGTGTCCGACTTCACCTCGCGCTGGTTGACGATGCATTTCTTGTGCTTGTGGACGAACTCGATGGGATCCTCGACGGTGAGGATGTGGCCCTCCATCTCGGAGTTGATGCGGTCCAGCATGGCCGCCAGCGTCGTGGACTTGCCGGACCCGGTGGGGCCGGTGACCAGGATGAGGCCCGAAGGCTTGTCGCAGAGCTCGGAGAAGATGGGCGGGAGCTGCAGGGACTCCAGCGTCTGGATCTCGTAGGGGATGAGGCGGATGGCCATGGCCACGCAGCCCCGCTGGAGGTACACGTTGGCGCGGAAGCGCGCCAGGTTGGACACGCCGAAGGAGAAGTCGTACTCCTTCCGGTTCTCGAAGGACTTCCGCTGGGCCTCGTTCATCACGCCGTAGGCCAGGCGCAGGCAGTCCTCGGCGCTCAGGGGGTCGTGCATGATGGCCCGCAGGTTCCCGTGCAGCCGGAACAGCGGCGGACGGCCGGTGGTGATGTGGAGGTCGGAGGATCCCGTCTCGACCATCTTCGACAGCAGTTCCTGGATGCTAATCATCGGCTCGCAACCTCTGCCCGCGGGGGGCCGAAACCCAAAAAACCAAATCCTCAATATATAATATCATATGCGGGTCGATTTTATCACCTCGTCCGCGGTGGTGAGGCCTTCCTTGAGCCGCTCCAGCGCGCACATGCGCAGGTTGGCGACGCCCTCGGCTATCGAGGCCTTCTCGATCTCGTCCGGGGTGGCGCGGTCCACCACCAGGCGCTTCACGGCCTCGGTGACGGGCAGGACCTGGTGGATGGCAAGGCGCCCCTTGTATCCAGTATTGCCGCATGCCGGGCAGCCGGCTCCCTTGAGGAAGCGGATGCCCTTGGCCTCCTGATCGC
This sequence comes from uncultured bacterium, assembly GCA_966238865.1. GTDB lineage: Bacteria > Fibrobacterota > Fibrobacteria > UBA11236 > UBA11236 > CBILQL01. The sequence goes on along the minus strand of CBILQL010000111.1, from coordinate 3,856 downwards.
CCACCTCCAGGAGGCGGAGCACGTCCGGGGTGACGGTGTCGTCGTCGGTCTTGCAGCCGGAGCAGATTTTTCGGACCAGGCGCTGGGCGATGACCAGGCGCACCGAGGTGGCGATGAGGAAGGGCTCGATGCCCATGTCCGCCAGGCGGGTGATGGTGGAGGGCGCGTCGTTGGTGTGCAGGGTGGAGAGCACCAGGTGGCCGGTCAGGGCGGCCTTGGTGGCTATCTGGGCGGTCTCCAGGTCGCGGATCTCGCCCACCATGATCACGTCCGGGTCCTGGCGCAGGAACGACTTCAGGGCGGCGGCGAAGGTGAGGCCGATCTCGGTGTTCACGTTGACCTGGTTGATGCCCTCCAGGTTGTACTCCACCGGATCCTCGGCCGTCATGATGTTGGTATCCGGGGTGTTGATGGAGGAGAGCGCCGAGTACAGGGTGGTGGACTTGCCGGACCCGGTGGGGCCGGTGACCAGGATCATTCCGTAGGGCGAATTGAGGGCCTCCATGAAGTCGCGGTAGCCCTTCTCGGAAAATCCGATCTTGCGCACGTCCAGGTTGAGGTTCCCCTGGTCGAGGATGCGCATCACCACCTTCTCGCCGTGGATGGTGGGCAGCACCGACACGCGCAGGTCGATCTTCTTGAGACCCAGGGACATCTTGATGCGTCCGTCCTGGGGGAGCCGCCGCTCGGCGATGTCCAGGTTGGCCATGATCTTGATGCGCGACACGACCGCGGCCTTCAGCTTGTAGGGCAGGGTCGTCTGCTCGATGAGGGTGCCGTCCATGCGGTAGCGCACGCGCACCGTCTTCTCGTATGTCTCGACGTGGATGTCCGAAGCCTTGAGCTTGATGGCGTCGGTCAGGACCTTGTTGACGAGGCGCACCAGGGGCGCCTCCATCATCTGGTACTCGGCCGGCTGCTCCTCCTCCACGGCGTTCTGGACCAGCTCCAGGCTCTGCTCCTCGACGTCCTGGAGGATGTTGGTGAAGTCGCCGCTGTTGACCTTGGACAGGTAGTACCGGTCGATCGCCTTGCGGAGCTGGGACTCCGGCGCCATCCAGACCCGCACGTTGCAGCCGGTCAGGAACTTGATGGCGTCGACGACGAAGACGTTCTTGGGATCGGCCAGCACGATATGGATGAGCCGATCCTCCTTCTGCACCGGCATCACGCCGTACTTGGTGGCCATCTCCTCCGGGATGAGGGAGACGACCTCGGAAGGCACCTCGATCTCCGAAAGGTTGACCACCTGGGTGTTGATCTGGGCAGCGAGCTGCCAGACGATGTCGTCCACGGTGGCGATGGCCCCGGTGGTCACGAGGCAGTCGCCCAGGCTCCCGCCCTTGTCGAGCTGGAGCTTGAGGGCGGTTTGCAACTGTTCCTGGGTCACCACGCCGTCGCGCAGGAGGATTTCGCCCAATTTATCCGACAACGCTGCGTCACCTTTCTCCGGAAACAGGGCCCGGATTGCCCTCGGCGACCCGACCTGGCCGGCTTAGCGACCGGCCAATCCCTCAAATTCCGTGAATTTGCCGTTTTTTGTGTATATTGTAATCCACATCCTTCCCGGGATCCACTTTTCGGATCGGACATCGGAGCCATTTAACTTGCCCAAGACACAAGGCACCACCCGGCATTCCCTTATCTTTGCGGTTACCCTGCTGCTCGCGGCCTGCGGCGATGAGCGCCGGCCCATCTCCGGGGAAGTGCCCGCCATCACCCTGGATACCTTCGCCGGGAAGCCTTTTACCTTGAAAGCGGCCGAAAAAGACGCCACTTTGCTGGTTTTTTGGGCCTCGTGGTGCGGACCCTGCATCATGGAAATCCCCGCCCTTATCCGACTTCATGAGAAATACCAGGCGCGTTCCTTCCAGATCGTGGCCATCAATGTCGACGAACCGGGCAAGCTCGCCCAAGCCAAAAGGCTGGCTGCGAAATACGGCATCAACTATCCGACCTTGATCGGATCCCAGGACATCCTTCGCGACTGGGGCGTCCAGGCATTGCCGACCTCCTTCCTCATCGGGAAGGACGGGAAAATCCGGGAGAAGCTTCAGGGCCTGAGGTCCGAGGAGGAGCTGGAGGCGAAGATGCTGGCGCTGCTGGGGAAGCAGGGCTAATGGCGGGTTCAAGGGTGCTGGGACACGGTTGCGAGTCTTGTGAAACTGATAGAAGATTGAATCGGGGGTTGTCAGTTCTCAGGTCTCGGTTCTCGTTGGGGTGTACGGCCTGCAACTCGCGCGCAAATTCCCCATCTGAGAACTGAGAACTGACAACCCCCGTCGGTTTACCGGAAATGGTCCAAAATCTTCCGACGATTCGCTTGCCAAACCTGCCTCTCTCATCCAAATCCCCCCTCAAAATCCCCCTAATTTTGCTATCTTAGGCAACTTCGGGATCACCTTCCAGGAAAACCGTCTCATGGGTAAAAACCTCTATCACAAGGTCTTCGACAGGCATTCCGTAGGTCGGCTGTCTTCGGGGCAATACCAGCTTTTCATCGGGCTCCACCTCATCCACGAGGTGACCTCCCCCCAGGCCTTCTCCCTGCTCAAGCAGAGGGGGCTCAAGGTGAAGTTCCCCCAGCGGACCTTCGCCACCGTGGATCACATCATTCCCACCGACCGCCAGGAACGCCAGCGCCCACTCAAAGACGCCCTGGCCGAGGAGATGCTGGTCGCCATCGAACGGAATACCAAGGAGGCGGGCATCCGCTTCTTCGGCGAGGAGACCGGCAACCAGGGCGTGGTGCACATCATCGGCCCGGAGATGGGGCTCACCCAGCCGGGGCAGACCATCGCCTGCGGCGACAGCCATACCTCCACCCACGGAGCCTTCGGGTCGTTGGCATTCGGCATCGGCACCAGCCAGGTGGCCGACATCCTGGCCACCCAGACCATGAGCATGTCCAAGCTCAAGGTGCGGAAGATCGAGGTCACCGGCCGGCTGAAGCCGGGCGTGTACGCCAAGGACGTGATCCTGGCCATCATCAACAAGCTGGGCGTGAACGGCGGCGTGGGCTATGCCTACGAGTACGCCGGCGAAGCCATCTCGGCCATGAGCATGGAAGAGCGCATGACGCTCTGCAACATGTCCATCGAGGGCGGCGCCCGCATCGGCTACGTGAACCCGGACGAGACCACCTTCGCCTACCTCAAGGGCCGGAAGTATTCCCCCCAGGGCGCGGACTGGGACAAGGCCCTGGCCTATTGGAAAAGCATCGCCTCGGACGCGGACGCGGAGTTCGACGACGTGGTCACTTTGGACGGCGCGGCCCTGGAGCCCTTCGTGACCTGGGGAATCACCCCCGGCCAGAGCGTGCCGGTCTCGGCCCCCATCCCTCCGCTGGCCTCCTTCCCCGATTCGGAGAAGAGCCTGGTCCGGGAAGCGTTCGAATACATGTCCCTGCAGGAGGGCCAGAGCCTCAAGGGCGTCCCCGTGGACGTGGTCTTCATCGGCTCGTGCACCAACGGGCGCCTCTCCGACCTGGAGGAGGTGGCCCGCCTGGTGAAGGGCCGCAAGGTCAGCTCCAACGTCAAGGCTCTCGTGGTCCCGGGGTCGCAGGAGGTCCAGCGCCAGGCGACGGCCAAAGGCCTGCCCGAGGTGTTCACCCAGGCGGGGTTCGAATGGCGCGAGCCGGGCTGTTCCATGTGCCTGGCCATGAACCCGGACAAGCTCCAGGGCCGGCAGATCTGCGCGTCCACCTCCAACCGGAACTTCAAGGGCCGGCAGGGCTCCGCCTCGGGTCGGACCCTGCTGATGAGCCCGGCCATGGCGGCCGCCGCCGCCATCGAGGGACGGGTCGCGGACGCCCGGGCGGTTTTCAGCCTCTGAGCGGGGCGTAAAAAAACGATAT
>CBILQL010000110.1:0-10472 GCA_966238865.1 uncultured bacterium | reverse complement strand
CAAGCTGCTGACCGAGACGGGAATCCTGGAGCTGTTCAAGAAGCTGAAGTAGCTGGACTCCGCCGGAACCGCGGCCCAGCTGGAGTTCTTCAAGTCCAAGCAGGCCGACGGCTCCACCTTGTCGGCGAAACTCGACGGCTGGCTGCAGACCCTGGCGGACATCGTCGTGGCGACGCAGGACAGGGAGAAGGAGCGGCGGCTCCTGGCCCTGGCGCTGTACCGCATCCTGGCTCAGCTGGTCCTGTACTTCGCCTGCCTGCGGAAGGAGGACCTGGGGAAGGCCGAGGAGCAGATCTTCGCCGACATGCTCATCCATCTCAAAGGCCGGGGCCGGACCCGGGGCTTCCTGACCGTCAAGGACCTGACGGATCCGGAGAAGCTCGTCCTCGCCGGCCTGCGCGCCGATCTGGAAGAGGAGGCCAAGCGGAACGTCGTCAACAACAAGGTGAACCCCAAGCCCAAGTACGCCCGGGCGCTCAAGGCCGTGGTGGCGGCGTTCTGATCCATGGCCCCGGAGTCTCCGCACATCATCCGCAAGGCCGGTCTGGAGGTGAATGTCGCCTCCGGGGACGCCTTCCGGCTGCAGCAGGAGGCGGTGTCCTGGGCCCGCGACAACCTGGTGCCGGCGCTGGAGGAGGCGTTCGCCTCCCTGCCGGACACGGGCGAGCACGTGGTGATCGATCGCCTGGAACTGCGCGTGGACGCCGGCGATACTTCGCAATGGACCCAAGAGGCCCTGCCCAGATTGAAAGCCGAGCTCGCGGCCGCCCTCGCCCGATCCTTCGCGGAGGGCGGCGCGGGCGTGGAACGGGTCCCGGCCGGCCGGGGATTCCTGCGCAAGCTGGCCTTCTACCTGGAGCGGGGCTTCCTGCCCTGGAATCTCTCGGTTTCCACCCCGGCGGAACTGCTCGCCCAGGCGGAGGCCTGGATCGACTCGGATCCCCCGGAAGCCGTCGACGGCCTTTCCACCCTGTGGCGCTCCCCGGCCGCGCGCCTCCGCTTTCTCCAAGCCTTTCCTGCCGCCTTCACGACCCGCCTGCTGAACAGGTTATTCGGAATGCCCCAGGATTTGACGGCGTCCTGGTCCCGGGATGCCGGGCGCATTTCCATCGCAGGACGGCGCGCCGCCCCATCTGAGGATCAGCCCGCGGTCATACCGAGGCCACTGCTCCAGGAAATCCTCCTGGCCTTGTCCCATTCACCCCGCATCTTCGCCCAGGGCCTGGAGGAGGAAATCGTCCATGCCTACCTGCTCCGGGCCGTCGAGGGCCCGCCGTCCCGCGGCCGCAGCATCGCTTCCGAAGCCGCGTCTTTCGAAAGCGCCGCTTTCCGGGCCTCCTGGGATCGCATCCTGCGGCAATTCCCGGATGCGGGAACCCGCCGGGGAAGCCACGATCCGGCGTCAAGTTCCCCGGGTCCCGGAACGCCACCCCCGGTTCCGCTTATCCATTCCCGGATTTCCCGGTTCCGGCCGGGATCCGATTCGGCCGATGGCCTTGCCGCATCCGCGGGCGACAGGGCCGGCAACGATGCTGATGCCGATTCCGACTCCGATATCACCATCTTACCTGGTCATAAAACCGCCTCCGATCCCGCCCAGGAAGGACTGTACGTTCCAAATGCCGGGCTGATCCTCGTCGCGCCATTCCTGGGCATGCTCTTCGAACGGCAGGAGCTCGCGCGGGACGGCGGAATCCGGGATCCGGCCATGGCCGTGGCCCTGCTCCACTTCCTCGCCACCGGCGAGGAGGCCGCGGTCGAATTCCAGGTCCCCCTCGCCAAGGTGCTGTGCGGATTACCCCTGGATATGGCCCTGGCCCTGCCGGCAGCCCTGCCGGAAAGCCTGAAGGCGGAGGGTGTCGTCCTCCTGGAATCGGCCATCGGGCATTGGGCCATCCTGAAGGACACGTCGGTGACGGGTCTGCGGGAGGGATTCCTGCAGCGGCAAGGCAAGCTGACCCGCCGACCCGGAGGGGATTGGCTCCTGCAGGTGGAACAGAAGGCCTACGACATGCTCCTGCAGCACCTGCCCTGGAGCTACCAGTTCGTGCGGCTGCCGTGGATGGAACATCATATACGTACCGAGTGGATGGAATAGGAGCAGGCCATGGAGTATCCCAAGCGGGTCATCGAACAGGGCGAGAAGAGCGCCAAGGTCGTGAAGGCGATCCAGGAGCGGCTCAACGCCACGGGCTGCGGCCCCCTGCAGGGCACCGGGACGTTCGGACCCAAGACCGTCACGGCCGTGAAGGTCTTCCAGAGCACCCATCGCGATCAGCTGGGGAATCCCCTGGAGATAGACGGCAAGGTGGGAGCCATCACCTGGGCGGCCCTGTTCGGGACTCTGGCGGTGCCGAACATCGGGAACGGGGCGAAGGAGCTGCCCACGGAGGCCCTCAAGGTGGCCATCTCCCAGGTGGGCGTGATGGAGAGTCCCGAAGGCAGCAATAGCGGGCCTCAGGTGGACGCCTACCTGAAGAGCGTCGGCCTGGGACCCGGGTACTACTGGTGCGCCGCCTTCGTCTACTGGTGCTATCAGCAGGCCGCGGCAAAGCTCGGGCGCTCCAACCCCGTCTTCAAGACCGCGGGCTGCGTCAACCATTGGAACCAGACCAAGGCCAAAAAAATCGCCGCCGCCGCCGCGGTGGAGAATCCCTCCCTGCTCAAGCCCGGCCACATCTTCATCATCAACCACGGCCGGGGAGCCGGCCATACCGGGATGATCGAGAAGATCGAGGGGGGATTCCTGCACACCATCGAAGGCAACAGCAACCCGGCGGGAAGCAGCAACGGCATCGGCGTTTTCCGCCTTGAGCGCAAGATCGCCAAGATCAACCAGGGTTTCATCGAATACAAGTGAGCCGGCCCGGATAGGATCCGATGTCCTCGACGCACGAGAAAACCCACGTCGCCAAACCCCCGGCCGCAACCCGGGCGGAGGGCGGCGCCTTTTTCCGGAAGGCCGGGGAAGGGGGCTTTTTCGGCGCCCGGGAAAGCGGTTCGTTCTTTCCCGCCGCGGTGCAGGCCAAGCTGGAGGTGAGCCATCCCGACGATCCCCAGGAGAAGGAGGCCGATGCGGTCGCCGACAACGTGATGCGCATGGCCGAGCCCGCCGGGGACGCCGGAGGCGGCGAGGAGCGGAAGGACGAGGCGGTGCAGCGCTCCGCCCAGGTCGCCCGGGTCGCGGAATCCTCCGCGCCGGGACGCCTGGCCGGATCCGCTTTCCTGAGCCGCATGGCCGGAGCCGGCGGCTTCGCCAGCCACGGGCGGAACGAGGAGGACGGCGGAAGCACCGAGGTGCAGGCCAAGGCCGAAAGCGACAGGGTTGCCAGCTTCATCGCCCGGAGCGCCCGCGGGCCCCCGGGAGGCGAAGCCCGATCCGCGACGCAGGCCGAGGCCTCGTCCACCGGCAGTTCGCACCGCTCCTTCGAAGCGTCCCTGGCATCCTCCAAGGGATCGGGGAATCCATTGCCGACGGATACCCGGCAGTCCATGGAAAGCCGCTTCGGAGCCGATTTCAGCGGCGTGCGCGTGCACACCGGAAGCCATGCCGAAGCCCTGAGCGCCGGAATCAGCGCCCAAGCCTTCACCCACGGCAACGACATCTATTTCAACAGCGGACGTTACGACCCCGGATCCGCCACGGGCGGCCGATTGCTCGCCCATGAGCTCACCCATACCATCCAGCAAGGCGCCAGCCCCGCCGTCGCCGCGCGCTCTCCGTCCCGACCCGGCCGCGGTGCCGCCGGAAGCATCGCCCGATCCGTCCAGCGCCGGGCGGACCGCAGCCTCCAGCGGACGGAGGCCGGGAGCCAGCGGCAGGCCGCCGTGGAATTGGCCAAGGCGGAGCAGGGCAAGGTAAATGCCAACGCGCAGGGCCCCGACGGCAAGCGCCAGGGCTGGGAGCGCCTGGTCGAGTACTTCAAGACCACCTTCGGTCCCGACCGGATCCTCCCGGAAGGCGCCTCCCAGCAGCCGGACACGGTCAACGAGGCGCAGATCAAGACCAAGTCCATGGCCACGGGGCGGGTGATGGGCGAGGGCGGCAAGACGCCGCTCGAAAACGGGCAGCGGGACGCCATGCCGAGCTGGTGCGGCATCTTCGCCTTCTGGGCCCTGAACAAGGGAGGCATTCCCCTCCGCAAATGGCGGCTCGGACAGAGTGTCATCCCTCCCGAAGCCGCCTATCCGCCCGCCTATCAGCCCCAGCCCGGCGACATCGCCTACCGCGAGGAATTTTCCCATTACGCCCTGGTGGCGAGTTCGGACGGATCCACGGTGACGACCGTGAACGGCAATACCGCCGGCGACGACAACATAGGCGGCCAGATCCAGGTGCAGTCTCATCCCCGGGAGCATTGGTTCGCCTTCTTCGATCCGACCCTGATGATGGAAGGATCCCTGCGCTCGCCGGATGCCCGGGATCTGCCCGGGGCGGCCCAGACCCGGTCCCTCAAGGAATTGCGGAAGAAGCTGTTCAACGTCAACCGCAAGGCCGAGGCCCAGCCGGCGCAGGCGGCGGCCGGGACGCGGGTTGCCGCGCAACCGGAGGCGCAACAGGAAGAAAAGCCGGAGACGGAGGAGAAGCTCCAGGCCAAGCCAGATGAAGCCCAGCGCGCCAAGCTGTCCGCGGCCGCCGATGGCAGTTCGGGCGATGCCGCCGGGGCAGGCGCTGGAGGCGAGGCGGGCGCCGGTGGCGGTGTGGGCGCCGGGGGTGGCGCGGCAGGCGACGACGTGGAAGAGCCCGCCGCCGAGGGCGCCGGGGCGGGTGGATTCGCGGTCCATCGATCCGCCGTACCCGGGGATGCCGGGCATTTCCAGTGCGGCAAGGCGCATGCAACGGCGGCCCGCGCCCCCCTGCCGCATGCCGGGGCGGAGACCGGAACGGCCGCATCCCCGGCGGATCGCCGGGAGGACACCTCCGCGCGCGCCGGGGACGCGGCGCACCGCCAGCCCCTGAGCCTGCACAACCGCGGCCCCCCGCGGGCGCCTCCCCTCGTCCAATCAAAGGTCGATCGCCGCATCCAACGCGGATGGCTCGGCGACGCCTGGGATGCCGTGAGCAGCGCCGTCAGCGAGGCCGCCGCCTGGGTCGAGAAGGGCCTGGACGCCGCCAAGGAATGGCTGCTCGACAAGGTCCGGGATTTCGTCTCCGAAATCCCGGGATACAAGGTGCTCTGCCTCCTCCTGGGAGAGGATCCCATCACCGGGGCGCCCGCCCCGATGACGGGAGCCAACCTGCTGGAGGCGGGCCTGGACATCCTGCCCGGCGGCCACATGTGCCGCTTCCTGCTGCGGCGGCTGGGCCTGTTCGAGGACGTGGCCCTGTGGCTGGAAGGCCGCGTCCAGGACGTGCAGTCCCTGGCCTCCGGCATCGGCGGCCGCTTCGACGCCTTCTGGAACGGCATCTCCCTGGAAGACGCCGGCGATCCGCAAGGCGTGCTGGACCGCGTCGCCGATCTCCTTCGCGGCACCATCACCGACATCGTCGGCTTCGTGGAACGCTCGGCCGAGACCTTCCTGGACATGATCAAGACGGTCATGATCCGGGAGCTGGCCGCCTTCGTGCGGGCCCGGGTCCCCAACCTCTACCCCCTCCTCACCGTGGCCCTCGGCTTCGACCCCGAGACCATGCAGCCCGTGGCCCGCAACGGCACCAACATCCTCAACGCCTTCCTGGAGGTGAGCGAGGACGGCCGCGAGCAGCGCAAACAGATGCTGGAGAGCGGCACCTTCCAGAAGATCGTGGGCTGGGTCGACCGCGGCATCGCCGTGTTCTCGGCCGCCTACGCCATGCTGAAGGCGGCGATAGCGGGCATCTGGGACTTCGTCACCGTCGAGAACCTGTTCAGTCCCGTAGAGACCTTCGGCCGCATCTACGCCACCTTCTCGGCCCCCGTCATCCTGGTGGGGAAGTTCCTGATCGACGCCGGCATCGAGATCCTCAAGGTCGTCAAGGACGCCATCCTCGGGAAGCTCAGCGCCTACGCCCGCACAGTCCGGGGCTACCCGCTGCTGTGCGTGATCATCGGCAAGGATCCGTTCACCGGCGCCAAGGTGGATCGCTCGGTGCACAACGTGGTCAAGGGCTTCATGAGCCTGATGGAGGGCGGCGAGCAGCAGTACGAGCAGCTCAAGGAGAGCGGCGCCATCGACCGCATCGTGGCCAAGGTGGAGGCCGCCGTGGCGCGCCTCAACATGACGCCCCAGGCCGTCGTCCAGCTCTTCATCGACCTGTGGAATTCCTTCAGCATCCGCGACCTGGCCCGCCCGCAGGAGGCCTTCCGCCGCATCGTGGACACCTTCGGGGCGCCGATCCTGCGCCTCATCCGCTTCGTGATCGAGATCGTGATGATCGTGGTGGAAGCCGTGCTAATCCTGATGAACTTCCCCTTCGACATCGTCTCCAACATCATCGCCAAGGCCCGCCAGGCCTTCGAGCTCATCAAGAAGGACCCGGCCGGCTTCTTCATGAACCTGCTGCGGGCCATCAAGCAGGGCTTCATCCAGTTCTTCGACAACATCCTCAAGCATCTCATCAACGGCGTGGTGGGATGGCTCATGGGCGAATTGCGCGACGCCGGCGTGCCCCTGCTCTCCGACTTCAGCCTGAAGGGCGTGATCTCCTGGGTGCTCGAGGTGCTGGGGATCAGCATGGAGAAGATCTGGAAGAAGCTGGAGGAGCATCCGAAGATCGGACCGGCCAAGGTGGCCAAGATCCGCGGGATGATAGACAAGCTGGAGGGGATCTGGACCTTCATCAAGGACGTCCAGGAGCGCGGCATGGCCGCCATCTGGGACAAGATCCAGGAGCAGCTCTCCAACCTCTGGGACACCGTCCTGGACGCGGTCAAGAACTGGATCATGGAGAAGATCATCACGGCCGTGGTCACCAAGCTGCTGAGCCTGCTCGATCCCACCGGCATCATGGCCGTGGTCAACAGCTGCATCGCCATCTACAAGGCGGTGCAATCCTTCATCAAGTACATCACCGAGATGCTCAAGGTGGTCAATTCCTTCGTGGAGGGCGTGGTCGAGATCGCCGAGGGCAACATCGCCCGCGCCGCGGACTTCCTGGAAGGCGCCATGGACAAGGCCATGCCCATCGTGATCGGCTTCCTGGCCAACCAGGTCGGACTGGGCGGGGTGGGGAAGAGGATCGCCGAGATCATCGGCAAGGTCCAGGCGATGGTGGACAAGGCCCTCACCTGGCTCGTCAACAAGGCCGTGGACACGGGGATGGCGCTCATCGACAAGGCCGTGGCCCTGGGCAAGAAGGCGGTGGCGGCGGTCAAGAACTGGCTCGGCCTGGAGAAGACGTTCAAGGCCGACGACGGCAAGCAGCACAAGCTGTACCTCGGAGGCAGCGAATCCAACCCGGTGCTGATGGTGCAGAGCAACCCGGAGGCCTTCGAGGCGTTCCTCGGGAAGGTGACCATCGATCCGAAGGATCCGAAGAAGGGCGAGAAGGAGACCGCCAAGGGCAAGGCCGTGGAGCTGGCCAAGAAGATCGACGCCCGCAAGTCCGAGAAGCTCAAGGAAGGGGAGACGAAGGAGTCCAAGATCCAGGCCGTCCAGGATCTCATCGATCAGCTAGCGGTCCATGCCGCGCACCTGTTCGGCGACCTGGGCGACGTGCCCGAGCCCAATCCGGATTTCATCCCGCAAGGCGCCGGGTTCGGCAAGGTCATGAAAGCAGTGCACCTGAACAAGAAGCAGAAGCTGAAGGGCAGCACGCCGGCCTCGACCGGCAATTCGCAATACCCGATCCTCGACCAGCGGCGGGTCATCGGGAATCCCGATGAACCCTATTACGTGCGGGGCCACCTCCTCAACCAGGACTTGGGAGGCGTCGGCGAGTGGAGGAACCTGACGCCCCTCAGCCGCTCGGGGAATTCCAAGCATGAAGGGATGGTGGAATCCCTGGTCAAGGCCGGATTCCAGACAGGGGCGGTGATGGGATACGAGGTGACCGCCGATTACGGAGGATATGGGAAGAACGCCGCCAAGATACCGGCCACCGACCCGGACGCGGCCACCAAGCTGGCGATCATAGCGGCGGAAAAGGACGTCCCCACAGGCCTGAAGTGCGAAGCCTACACCATGGAGAAACAGGGCGATGCGTACGTGAAGAAGGACGCCGTCGTTTCGCAGGTGACGGTGCCGAACCTGATCGAGCAGGATGCGTCCGATTACGTGCTCAGCACCTCGGCGACCGTCAAATCCTTCGCCGACTTGAAGAAGGAGATCATCGCGCTCCTGGGGACCGCGGCGCCGGGCACTTGGGCGGCTTTCAAGAATAAGGGCAAGGTCTATACCAGCAGCGTGGAGGCTTTGAAGCCGGAGGAGAGGGGTGAGCTGGAAGCCCTATTCACCGCCCACGAGCGCGAAATCGCGAAGAAAGCCGAACTGAAGCGGATAAGCGAGCTCGATCCCGACAAGGGCGGCATCCAGACCTGGAAAGCCTTCATCGGACTCCCGGTCCAGCGGGTCTTCTTCGATATCACCGATGACGCCCATTTCAAGGAAGTGCAGGACGCTTTCGCTTCCGAACAGGAATCCCTGAAAACCAAGGTACTCGCCGCCGCCACCGCGGAAATCCCCTCCATCAAGGGGGAGATGCTCTGGAACGATTTCAAGAAAACCCGGAAGCTCACCTTCAAAGGCGAGGGCGGCGGCGGCGACGATCCCCGCATCGCGAAGGTGCAGACGGCCTTCGAGGAGCACCAGAAAAAGCTGAAGAAGGCGGCGAAGGCCGCGAAGAAGGCGGCCGCCGCCGGGGACGCCGAGGAGGCTTGAGGATCGTGACTATGCCGGACTTCCCACGCCGATTGAAAACCGATATCTTGGAGGAACCATGAAACCATCCGCCGCCCGCCGCTACCGCCGTCGGTCCGCACATGCCCGGGAACCCGGCCAACCCCTGCAGGAGCAGGCCAGGGACCAGGCTTTCTTCGCCCCTCCCGGCCGGGACTCCTTCTTTCCCCCCACCGGCATCCACCGCGCCGAAGAGGCCCCGGCGGAGAAGAAGGAGGAAACGGTATCCCGCGCCCCCGTGGACGAGGAAAAGAAGCGGGAGGAGCAGAAGGTCGCCAAGGCCAGCGAGGAGAAGAAGGAAGAGGGGACGGTCAGCGCGGCCCCCGAGGAGAAGAAGGAGGAAGGGAAAGTCAGCGCGGCTACCGAAGAGAAAAAAGAGGAAGGAAAGGTCAGCGCAGCCGCCGAGGAAAAGAAGGAGGAGAAGGTGGCCAAGAAGGGAGATGACGGCGGGGCGGGGGAAGCCACTGTCCAGTACGTCCGCTCCCTGGGCGGTCGCGGGGAGCCGCTCGGGGCGAGCGAGAAGGAGTTCTTCGGACAGCGCATGGGTTACGATTTCAGTTCCGTGCGCATCCATACCGGCGAGGAGGCGGCCGTCTCGGCCCGGGACGCCGGGGCCAAGGCCTACACCTATGGCAATCACATCGTCTTCAACGCGGGACGCTTCGAACCCGGTACCCACGAGGGCCGCAGGCTCCTGGCCCATGAGCTTACCCACGTGGTGCAGCAGGGAAGCTCACCGGCGGGCCGTGGGACGGATCCCATGCAAGGCGGCGTAGGGACTGTGGGCGCGGGAGGCGCCAGGGATGGCGGCCGCGGCGGCGCGCGGGATGCGGCGAATGCGGGCGCGAAGGGCCGAGCCTGGGGCGGGGCGAAGGGTGGGGAAGGCGGACAGGGTGGGAAAGCAGGCCGGCAGGTCCAGCGGGGATGGATCGGCGATGCCTGGAACGCGGCCACCACGGCGGCCGGTGCCCTGTGGAGCGGCGTCCAGCCGATTCTCGGCTGGGCCTGGGACGTGGTGAAGAGCGCCGGTGCCTGGATCTGGGACCTGATCACCTGGTCACCGTGGCGGGTCTGGAGCCTCCTCTCCCATTACGGCAGCGCCATCGTCGGCATCGCGACCCATCTCTGGAACGGCCTGATGACGAACGTGGATCTCGCCGCTTCCGGCCTCCTCAACTGGTTCTCCTGGATCAAGGACGGGGCATACGGCCTGTTCGGATGGATATGGCGCGGCCTGCAAGGGGGCAGGGCCTGGGCCATACGCCTCCTGCACGGCGAGCAGGGCGCTTTCTGGGACGGGGTCGCAGACGCTTTCGCCTGGCTCGGGGACGGGGGCCGCGCTTTCCTGCAATGGGAGTGGAACGGGCTGATGGGTTTGGCGGCCTGGGCCGGCGGAGGCATCCGCGCGCTGGCGCGCTGGTGCTGGGAAGGACTGGTAGGCGGGCTGGCCTGGATGGGCCGCCTCGTCTTCAAGATCTTCGATCTCTTCGGCGGGGGCGAGCTGTGGACGCTGTTCTGGAACATCCTGAAGGGGTATACCACGCGCACCCTCAACGACCTGGAGATAAAGGAGGCCGGCAAGGTCTATGGCGACACCATCGCCTATTGGCAGGTCCGCATCGACGAGGGTTCCGCCATCGCCAAGTTCGGGGCAT
>CBILQL010000109.1:0-10636 GCA_966238865.1 uncultured bacterium | reverse complement strand
CACCTGGGATTTCTTCTACTGCGAGCGGCAGCCCTGCTGCTCCTCGCTGCGCATCAAGACCTCGATGTTCTTCAAGCAGCAGCGCGCCCTCGATCACGTGGAAATCCGGAATCCCGACGGCACCTCGGGCTACCGGATCATCAAGCGCGTGGGCGGCACGGGCTCCTGCGGCAGCTCCACCGATTCCCTCAAGGAGGTCGATCCGGACAGGCTGGTCTTCACTTTGTTCACCGCCGGCGGCGTCAAGGTCCAGGATCTCGGCGAAGGCGTTTCCCTGGGGGGCATCACCATCCAATCGCCGAACGTGACCGTCGATACCGCCAGGATCACGAGCCTGCCCGCCGGCACCTATCGCATCGTCTACTACGAGCAGGCCAATTCCAAATTGCAGGATGAGGTGCGCTTCACCATCCCGGCGCGCAACCAGGTCCAATTCGAGCCGCCCTATGTCGTCGAGGCGCCCGCCGGGTCCCTGGTGTCGGTCGTCGCCGCCAACCGCTACCTGGACAACCCTCCCGCCGGTGCCGCCAAGTACACGGTCGACATCCCCGCCTCCCTGGAAGTCTTCGCCGACCAGGCCAAGACCCAGCCCCTGAAAGGCCGGGTTGAACTGTCCACCGGGGGCGACGGCCTCGATACCCTGTGGGTGACGGGCGGCGACGGCGCCCTCGCCGACGTGACCGGGATCCTGTCCATCGTCATCCCCATCTCGGCCAAGACGGTGACGCTGACCTTCAAGCTGCCGCCCCTGGACCTGCCCACCGCGGTCTCGGCCATGGCCCTGGACGACGACGCCGACGGCAGGCTCGACAGGATCGCGGCGGTGTATGATCGCGACATCTCCACCTCGCCGCCCAAGGCCGTGTCCTTCCGCTGGCCTGCGACCTCCGATCCTGTGGCGGTTCCGGACGACAGGCTGGCGGCCGGAGCGGCCGGAACCGCCTTCACCTATGCCGGCCGGCTTTCCGAGAACATCCTGACTTCAGGAACGGGCGTGTATGTTTCCGCCTATCCGGGTCGCGGCAGGGATTCGGTCCAGACCTTGCCCCTCCTGGACGGAATCGCGCCCGTGCTGCTCTCGGCCGTGATGGTATATGGCCGGGAATCCGATACCCTGCGTCTGCAGTTCAGCGAGCCCGTGGCCCCCAATTCCCTGGGGGCCGGAGATTTGTTCGTGTACCGTCTGTCCCAGGACGGCGTCGACGTCCGCTTCGACCCGACCGTTGCCGCGTGGAATTCAACCCGCGATCAGGTCGACCTGATCTTTCCCACCGATATGTCCCCGGCCCCCCGCTCCGGGAACTTCGTCCGCATCCAGAACGGCCCGGGGCGTCTCGCCGATGCCGCCGGCAATACGCCGGGCGCCAATTCCCGCTTCCATCGCATTACCGGAGCAAGGCGCCCTGAAATCAGGACCGTGACCCTGAAGCGTATCGATCCAAACGCCATCGATGCCAACGCCGAAGTCTTCACCGTGACCCGCGTGCCGGCCGATGTTTCGGTCGAGGAGGTGGTCGAGCGCACCGGACGTTTGGGTCATTTGATCCAGTTCGATTTGGGCGACTATGCGCAAACCGAGGATTCCATGGCCTTCGATCCCGCCAAGGTGAGCTTCGAATACCAGGTCGGCTACTTCACGAATCTGGGTGTTCCTGTCGCCTCGCAGAAGGGGACCCTCTCCTGCCAGGGCGGCGTGTACGGCGACGATTGCCGGGTCAACCGGGGCAACCTGTTCATCGGTTGGAATTTCACCACCCAGCGACGGCAAAAGGCCGCCACGGGGGCGTATGTCGTCCGGCTGCAGTACCGGATACGGGTGCCCGGCAAGCCGCCCGTTTCGGGCGAGCTGGATCAAACCTGGGGCTTGATCCGGGAGTGACTGCAACCTGCGCGTTCCAGCACGTCGCGGTTACGATCGGGAATTCGTCCCCCTGGATCTCCCGTCTTCCACGGCGTATAATCCGGCGGTGCGCCTTACCTGAGGCGCGCGAATAGATGGCACCGCGCCCTCACCCCAACCCGGAGTCCGCATGGGAATTTCCTCCCGTTCCACGTCGCTGCGTCCCGCATTCCTGACCCTGGCCGCCGTCTCGGCCGCGGCCCTTCTCGCCGCCTGCGCCGGCGCCCCGCCCATCGCGGGGTCCCCGAGCCCGCTCAAGCGCCATCACGACGACGTGGGCCGCGAGAAGCTCAAGAAGAAGATGTCGCTGGACATGAAGCCGGTCTCCGGCTTCGGGGCCGGCTCCTTCGCGGACGGGCATGGCGTGGCTCCGTATCTCACGCGCAAGGATCAGCTACCGAAGAAGGTCGCCCTGGTCACCTTCTACGTCTTCGACCACAGCCAGTCCAAGACCATCCACCAGGTGAGCCGGACCACCACCTGGGTGACCCCCGAAGGGGGCAACCTGTTCGCCAACAAGTTCCTCCAGGCCTCCATCGGCCCCCTGAAGGCCGCCTTCCAGCAGCAGGGGATGGAGCTCCTCACCCTGGAGGAGGCCCTCGACACGGACGAGAAGAAGCAATACTACCGCAGCGGCGTGCCGCTGGAGGTCTCCAAGATGGGCAAGATCCTGGTCGCCCTCGAATCCGGCGATATCAAGGTCTCCACCTCCGCCAACGGCTACCGCCTGTTCGACGTGGCCGCCACCAGCGACTACATGCGGAGCCGCGCCCTGGGCGGCGACCTGGCCGGGAAGCTCGGGGTGGACGCGGTGCTCAGCATCGGCCTGGAGGTCGGCACCGACGGGAACCTCTACACCCTCAACGGCGTGAAATGGGGCCTGAACGGCAAGAACCCCAATCCCAAGCAGGACAAGTCCTACACGGCCGAGGCCTTCGGGAACGGCTACAACGCCGGCCAGTGCTACATCAAGTCCGGCCTCTTCCTCGAGCCCACTCCGTTCCTCAACGCCAAGAAGCAGGAGGAGAACTTCGAGGGCCTCGACCTCATTCTCACCGCCTTCGTGGAGAAGACTGTCGAGACGGCCCACGCGGCCATCGAGAAGAACGCGAAGTAGGGGGCGCCGCCCGGAAAGAGACGGGGTGCCGGCGACGCCCGCGGCGCCCCGTCCGGAAGGCTTGCTCCCGCGGCGCGCGGCGGGCCCCGTGAAGGGGCTCGGAGGGCCTTATTGCAGGCGCTGCAAGGTCGGTTCTGGGATGTTCGTCAGCGTATTGTACTGGTTGTAGGCATTCGCCTTCCAGACAACCGGCGTCCCGCAGGTCCCGAATCCCCATTCGTTCTCACTGCCGGTATTCAGCCGGCACTGCGGGAAATCCCCCTGGTTGATCATCTGCTGGGTGATCAGCTGCCCGGTGATATAGGGCTCCCACACCTGGTTCGGGGCGGGATGGGCGTTCTGGAGCTCCTGGGTCGTCTTCCCCGCGTTGCAGGCAATGTCGCTGGTCGGGAGCGCGACGCCCCCGTCCACGGACTTGTTGTAATAGACGGCGCAGCGGGTGCCATGGAAATACTCGTCCATCGAGCCGATGGCCCCTGCGCGCGGCCCTCCGCTGGTGGAGGCCACGTCCCCGATGTACACGGATTGGTTCAACTCGCAGGTCGCGTAGCCCGGGTCGCCGTTGATCACGCGGCCCACGAGCCCTCCCGGCCAGCCGCGGCCCTTGACGTTGCCGACCGCGTAGATGTTCTTGACGAGGGCGCCCTGGATGATCCCGGCGAGTCCTCCGGCGGCCACGTTGACGCCGTCGTACGACGGTCCGGGCGGGGTCAGGTCCACGTTCACGTCGGTGTAGATCTCCTCGATTTTCACCCGGGGATCGGTGTACAGGGTGACCTCCCCCCAGCCGCTGGCCTGGCCGATGAAGCCGCCGGCGGACAGGACGATGCCCTTGACGGATCCGGAGGCCTGGCACCGGCGGATTTCGGAATAGTCGCCGGCGTGGCCCACCGCCATGCCGATGGCGTATCCCGGATTGTCGGGGTAGAACAACCCCGAAACGTTGCCGGTCACGTAGCTGTTCTCCAGCAGGGTGTTGCTCATGGTGCCGGCGATGGCGCCGGTGTAGGCCTCGCCCACGACGTTGACGTTGATCAGGCGGATCTTCCGGAGAATGGCGTTGTCCGTCCCGGAGAACAATCCCCTGTACCAACCCGGGTTGCTGTTGTTCGCGGTGCGGAAATTGATGATCGAAAACCCGTTCCCGTCGAAGGTTCCCCGGAAGGGCGCGAACGGCGAGCCGATGGGCACGAAACCGGCGTCGGTGGATTTCATGGTGATATCCTTGGTCAGCCGGTAATTGCCGGTGAGGCCCATACCCCGCAGCTGGTCGAGGGTGCTGATGTCCGTGGGCTTGGCCGAGGATCCCCGGGCCGCGAGGGCCGCCGGGGCCCGCTGCTCCGGGGCCGGAGCGGATTCCGTGGCCTGGTTGCAGCCGGCAGTGATGAAGGCCGCCGCCGCAGCCAGAAGCCCCGTCAGGGCCGTTTTGCGCAATGTCCCGTCTGTCTTGCGTCCGATTTCCACCTTGCGTCCCAGCATAGCAGCCTTCCTTTTTGGATGGAGTGGGACCGTTCCTTGTCGGAAGGGTCCTATGCTGGAGGTAGATGATCTTCCGCCATGGATTGTATCAGGGTTTCCGATTCGCGTGGAATCTGGGAGGAATTATCGTGACTGCGTCGCGACAATTTCAGTCCATGCTCAGCACCGGCCGGATCTCGTTCGTCGTATATGCCGACAGCCCGCTTTCCATGAAAAGGCTGGTGATGGCATGGGCGTCCGGCGCATCGAGCACCAGGTAGTTCACATGCCCGGGCGGATCGGCCCAGCGGCCCACTGCCTTGATTCCCTTCTGCTTCATCAGCTCGTCCAGCTTCTGCAGGCAGGGGATGACGGCCTCGTTGCCGGGACGGCCCGGGCAGGATTCGGCGGTGTGGCGCGAGACGACCATGTGCAGCATGCGGACCTCCTGCGGCTGGATCCTTCCGGACCGGCGGCGGAGGGGAAAAATACGTTTCTACACCTCGTCTGCCGAGACGGCGACATCGAAGGGGACGCCCAAGGCTTCGAAATGCTTTTTTCCGCACCGGACCTTGTCCGCCTCCTGCGTCCTCAGCTTCAAGAAATCTTTGGTCCCCTTGGTTTCCCTGACCATGTAGATCGTTTCGTCGTCGTGTTTCACAATGGCCCAATCCGGATTGTATTTCCCGACCGGAGTCTCGATTTGGAACCAGCCGGGCAGCTTCACGAAAAGCTTGATGTCTTCGCGTTTGTCGAGGCGCATAGCGAATTCCAATTCCACTTCCGAATCGTACGTCACATATTCGAAGACGGAGCGCTCCACTTTCAGCGCATTAAGATAGTTGATCAGCTCCTCGTTCTTGAAGCGAAGCATCTCCCACTCCGCTTCGGGCCCGGTACCATGGATTTTCTCGTACTTGATCCCATCCACCAACAACCGGTGCAATTCATGCTTCAGGATTTTCGCGACTGCATCCATGAAGCGCTGGGGATTGTGGAAGAATTCCGACAGACGGTTGGATGCCTTCAGGATGGCCACCAGGGTGGAACGCGTCAGCTCGGTCTCGTTCTGGAGGTAGGCGAGGATATCCGGCACTCCCTTGCCATACGTCGCGCGCTCCTCCGATACGCTGAGGCCCGTTGCCGTGACTCCTCCCGGTGTCACCTCCACCTTTCCCGCCGACACGCGCAAGGTGGGCGGATTGATTTTTTCCATCCTCGACACGGCATCGGCACAGAGGATGATCAGCTTCGGAGTTTCGAACTCGACCCGGTAGGTCGTCCGGGGTTTGATACGATCCCACAGGGCGAGGAATTCCGGGCTGCCTATCTCCTTGCGAAGACGATTCGCACCGATATCCTTCTCCTTCCGGATATGCCGCTCGATCTGGTAGGATGACAGGAGATCCACCACCTGGGAGGCCAGGTTTCCGAAGGGTTCCGGAAGCTCCAGCTTGAACCCGGTCTTGCGGGGCTGGAAGGCCGGGAGAATCCGCCCCTCACCGTCCAAAAAGCCCTGGCCTATCAGGGCGGATCGGATCGTTTCCGCCTCCACCCGACCCACCGGGAACTCTTCACCCTCCACTACATGGACCAGCTTGGCCAAGGCCGTGATCGGCACCCGGCCGAAGGTGACGCCGCATTCCTCCTCGTATTCGGCCTGGAGGGATTTGGCGAAATCCTCGTAGCTTTCATTGGCCATCACGTACAGCTTGTTGACCGACTCGTCGAAGACCCGCGCCCCGGTCTGATCCACGGGCAGGCGCAAGCCGCGTCCGATTTCCTGCCGCTTCTTGAGGCCGCTACGGGTTTCGTTCAGGGTGCAGATCTGGAAGACATTCGGATTGTCCCAGCCTTCGCGGAGCGCCGAATGGCTGAAGATGAACCGGAGCGGTTCTTCCAGGGAAAGCAGCTGCTCCTTTTTGCGCATGATCAGATCGTAGACCTCGTCATCCGCCTGGGTATCGCCGCGGGTGTCCTTGAGAATGCCCTTCTTGTCCTGGGCGAAATAGCCGTCGTGAAGCCTTTCCACCGGGTGCTTGAGCCATTCGATGGACGCAAAGCGGGGTTCGGTGGACAGCTCCTTGAGGGCCTCCTCGAAGACCTCGGCGAATTTGCCTTTGACCTCGCCCCCGCCCTGATCATAGTCCCGGTAATTGGCCACCCGGTCGATGAAGAAGAGGCTGAGCACCTTGATGCCTCGCCCCTGCACCTGCAATTCCTTCTCCAGGTGCTTCTTCACCGTATGCTTGATCTGCATGCGCCAGACATCCTCGCGCATGCCTCCCAACTGCTCACCCAGGCGCAAAACCCGGCGATCTGAGAACTGTATGAATTCTAATCCCGGTTCCGCGTTGATTTCCGTCACCGAGAAGCCTTCGCGGTAACAGGCACGCTCATTGGACAAGGTGAAAAGGTCTGCGCCTTGCTTTACGGTTACGCTTTTCTCCTTCGGCCCTTCCGAAGTATGCACATGGATCCGTAGTCTCGCCTTGATACCGGTCTTGTACTCTATCCGCTCGACCCTGACGAAAGCTTCATTCTCTCCACCCTCGGCCGCGGCGGAGGCGACCACAATCTGCTTCACCAGGCCCAGAGAGAAGGCCCGCACCGGGTCCAGGCGATAGACCAGGTTGTAGAGGTTGCGATGGGTGGCCGAGTACCGGAGGGTGCACAGGGGATTCAGGGCCTTGATGGCCTCCTGGGCCTTGTCGGTGGAATCCACGCTTTGCGGCTCGTCGATGAGGACGATGGGCCGGGCTGCCTGCACGAATTCGATGGGCTGGCGGCCGGACAGCTTGTCGCTTTCCTTGTAGATGACATTGCTCTTCCGCTCTGTATCCGTCCCCGTGAAGTTCTTGCGGAAGGCGTCGATGTTGATGATGAGGATTTGCAGGGTATTGCTCACCGCGAACTGGCGCAGGCGGCTCACCTTCTTCGCATCGTATACGAAATGCTCGAAGGCGATATTGTTGTACAGGGCCCGGAAATGCTCGGAGGTGATGGAGATGTTCTTGAGCACGCCTTCGCGGATGGCCACGCTGGGCACAACGATGATGAATTTCTGGAACCCGTATTGCCGGGACAGTTCGAAAATCGTCCGCAGATAGACATAGGTCTTGCCCGTGCCGGTCTCCATTTCCACCGAGAAGTGCGGACAGGTGCGCGGCGCGTCCGTCACCGGATCCCGGAACTCCCAGGCTTCGAGCGGAGCCGCTTCGTCGCCCACCTCGATGTCATTCCGCGCCTGGATCCGGCGGGTATTCTCCTGCAATCTGTCCGCATCCAGGAGCAGGCGGTTTCCCAGGCCGAGCTCGGTCTGGGCCTGCCCGGCGAACAGTCCGCCGATTTCCCCGGTCTGGATCACCGCATACTCGGGCGCCCCCTTGGGCTGGCCGTCGAACAGGCCGGTGACCGCCTCCACGGCGTCGAGCTGGAATTGCTGGTTGGCGTCGAATTGGATTTTCATGGGGTGGGTGCCGCCGTATAGGCCTGGTCGGGCCGGTTCAGCTGGTGGGGAAACCGGAGAACCAGTTTTCCTTCCTCCAGCAGGGGTTTCAAATATCGACTTCGCAAATTGACCGGGTCACGACGGACCAGCTTTCCCAACTGTTCGGCTGTGAGGTATCGCCCCTGGCATAATGCCAGGAGAACGGTTTCCATCACCTCCTGGCTGGTTACCCGCTTACCTTGGGAAACAGGCTCCGCAATTTTCTCCAGGAGTGCCCAATCCTGGATGGCCGGCCCGGAGTCGTCATGGACCTCTGCCTTATGATAGGAGTCCCCCTCCTTATGATAGGAGTCTCCGCCCTTATGATAGGAGTCCCCCGCCAAATCTGCGGAATTCAGCAGGTCCCCTTGGGAATTTTCAGGGTTGGAAATCACATAGGTGGTCCATCGCCCCCGGCCCGACCGCCTCAGGAAACCCCGTTCGCAGAGCCCCTGCAGGAGCCGGGTGATTTCCGCCTTATGATCCTCCAGGATTTCCTGGAGGCGGAGATTGGACACCGCCCCCTCCAGGTGGGCCGTGGCCAGCGCAAGCCGCTCCGGAAGGGAAAGGGCTTCCAAGGCCTCTCCGAAACGGTCCTTGAGGGCCATAAGGGCCGAATCCGGGATGAGGCTGACCATGGGCAGTTCCAGCACCACCCTATCGGGCTGCTGGGAAAGGCTCAACCTGGGGGCGCGCCAATGGTTGAAGCGCCAACCCTGGTGGATCTTGTCCACGCCGGAGCCGGCTTTTTCCCCGCCGCCGATGAGGAGGAACATCTGCTGCAGGGCCGGATTGCGGCATTCGCTGATCCCGCCCTGTCGATACTGCTCCTGGGAAATGAGGAGGGTGCCGGGATTCTGGAAGACGAATCGATCCGGGAAGCGTTCCACCACCACGCCGCCGCCCACCGAGTAATCGGCGTGGATCAAGGCGTTGACGAAGGCCTCCCGCAAGCCTTCATGGGCCGGCGTATAGTCCCGCCTCTGGCCATCGACCAGTTGAAAAGGCGTGGGAAGACCGGCATAGAGCTTGGGGATGACCCGATGGTAGAACTGGAACAGGTTGGCCTCCCAGGTGCCATCGGAAAAAATCCGATCGGTCCAGCGGATATCCGGATGCAACTTCTCCCGGTAGTCCACGGAATAGGCCGGAGCAGCCTCCGGATCCCGGATGGGCAAATCCTTTCCGAACATCAGCAGCCCCGCCAGGGTCAGCCCCTCCTCGCCCGTCCCATGATCCCGACGCCATGCGCCCACCCGGGTGAGAAGCTCGCGATCGGGAAAGGTATGCCAGGCGCTGTCCGGGCGGACCACCCGGAGCAGTTGCCGGTATTGGGCCAGGGTGGGAGCGTCCAAATCGTCGAGGGTGAAGCCTTTGAGGAT
Organism: uncultured bacterium; assembly: GCA_966238865.1. GTDB lineage: Bacteria > Fibrobacterota > Fibrobacteria > UBA11236 > UBA11236 > CBILQL01. The sequence continues at coordinate 1,289 of CBILQL010000109.1, read as the reverse complement.
GCGATGGTCCCGCGGAATGGTATCCGCGTCGGCCAGCATGCGGCGCACCTCGACATCGGTGCAATGGTAATCCCCTTCATGGAGACGGCGGTAGGTTCCGGTATAGGGATGGGGTCCCAGATGAACCGGCCTCTGCAAGCGCGTCGCCCGGGGTATGTCCACGACCAGGAGGAAGGCATCGTGGATGGGAACGGTCCGGACATGCCGCCCATCCATCAGGTTGATGTTCACCCGGGTCTTGTCATTCAAGCCATCCCAGAGAATTTTCTGGTACCCCGCCACCGCTTCGGCCGTGAGGCCGTCCAGCATGGCCTTGCCGTCCTTCTCGCGCACCCCCAGCACCACGCGCCCCCCTTCGGAGTTTGCCATGGCGCTATAGGTCTCCCAGAAGCTCCCGGGAAAGCCTCCCTTGGCCGACTTGAACTCCCAATCGGTTGTCTCTCCGATTTGGGCGGCTAGCAGTATTTGATCGAGCAATTCCAAGAATCGGGCTCCTTGTATCGCCTACACGGTCTGGAAGCGGGCCACGCCCTTGGTCTTGAAGATCTGCACGGCATTGGCCTTGAGCTGGTCATTCCCGGCGAAGCCCTCGTCCAAGCAGACTACCCGCTCGGGTTTCTTCTCGGCCATGGCTCGGATGAGATCCAGGGTCAATTCGCGTACGAGGCAGATGAAGAGGGCGCCACCTTGGACGCTGAAGACGTCTTTGCCCGCGAGGGATATTTTCTCGACAGGGGCGGTGAGGGGGAAGCCACTTTTGAGTAATAGTTCGTAGAGAAGATCAAGCTGAGATCGATCTGGTAGAATGTGGTCTACATGTAGTTCCAGTTGCCTATTAAATTTTCCCCCATCATAGTTTGCGTTGGAGTTCCAATACTTAAAATTTGATTCCGAAAGTTTAAACACTCGAAATCCCATGCTCTTTTTGTCGATACCGAGTAGATCCAGTTTTCCTTCATTCGCTTTTAACAATTTTCCGGCTACGCGCCTGATCCGCTCTTTGCAAATATCTGCAATCGTGGAAAATTTTTTTCGATCTGCCGGCTCTGGTATTTGGATCAGTATAAATTTTCGATTTCCAGAGTCCTGCCCATTAAGTTCAAGAATTGCCTGAGCGGTAGTTCCGGATCCTGCAAAAAAGTCTAGTATGATGTCATCTTTTCCGACAGCAATACCAAGTATTCGAAGTAAAAGGCGAACTGGTTTCGGGGTGTCAAAAGGTACAGAATCCCCAAAAATCGCCTTCAAGTCGTTTTTGCCCGTCCTAGTAGAACCCGCGAATTCATAAT
>CBILQL010000108.1:0-10639 GCA_966238865.1 uncultured bacterium | reverse complement strand
CCTGCCGTCCAAGACCGATCCGGTGGAGGTCGCGGCAATCCTGATCGTGACGTTTCTGCTGTCTTAATTTTTGCAGCACTTCCAAACCATGTCCACCCGGAAACACATTCCCTATCAGACCCTCATCAACAACACGCTCCGCGAAGCCATGGAACAGGCCGGCGGCGGCATCGATTTGAAGGTCTTGCGGAAAGAGATCCGACAGGCCGTGCAAAGCGCCCTGCGGAAATAGCCCATCATCCCTCGGGACTTGCGCTTCGCAAGTCCCGAGGGACGCCGCGGCACCGAGGCCTGAACCAGGCGCGGCCGTTCCCGTGCGACGGTTGAGCGCGGAAGCGATTCGAGGCGGTGCTCCGCGCAACCGGCGGCGTCGGCAGGCGCAGGCCGGCACGGCGCCCGCACTCCCTCCCCAGCTTGCGCCTGGCCTCGGCCGCGGAGGACCGCTTCCGAGGTTTGTGGAAAAGCCGGGCGCTCCCCCTGGCCCCTTTCCCTAGCCTCTCACTTCCTTTTCCAGCGCCCTGTTTACTTGCCACGGACTCCCGCGCATCGCCTGCGCCGCCGCGATGGAGGCATTGATAACGGGCTTGGTCGCAGCGTCTACGTGGTCGCGCAGGACCTTCAGGCCGTCCTCGACCTGGTCGAGCTTCTTCATCAAGGCTTGCAAGTGATCGAAGTTATTCATGGCTTTCTCCTTTTAGGGTTGAATGGAGCGAAACGTATTGCGTGTGTTACCTAGCGCAAGAGACGGAATTCCCGTATTCACCTAAGCGGCCAGGGCGGACGGTGCCGCAAAGGACCAGGGCCGGGGAGTGAGGCGGATCAGGTGGCGCGGCATTTTATGCGGCGACGCCCCGCCGAACTGCCCGGCCCGGTGAAGCAGAAGATCCGGCACCGGCCCGCGCGCCCGTGGAGGGGGAGCCCCTCCGGGGCGGCGGTGGGTTGGTGGGGGTCGAAGCCGCGACTAGGAGGAAGAGGCTTCGGCGATTTCCCCCAGCTCTTCGCGCTCCTCCTCGAGCTCGGCCAACAGTTCCGCATGGACCTTCGGCTTCAAGGCCTCCGGCCTCCCTGCCGGATGCGTCAGCGTGCGGATCTCCTTGAGCTTGCGGATACTGACCTGCGTGTAGATCTCCGTCGTCGTGAGCTCGGCATGGCCGAGCATCTGCTGGATATAGCGGATGTCCGCGCCGTTCTCGAGCATCAGCGTCGCCACCGTATGCCGGAACAGATGGAATGCCGAATAACCGTCGTGCTCGAATCACGTGCCGATCATGGCTTTTGAGAGCTTCAGGAATCTCCTATATCTCGAGGATAAACCCGATCGCCTTCAGCCCTTGAACGCGTTCACCGTCCGGGCCACCTCCTCCGCCTGCGCATCGGTCATGCCGTAGAACAGCGGCAGGCTGATGACGGATCGCGACAGCGACAGGGAGACGGGGTAACGGCGCGGATCCGCGAAGGGGCGGAACGGCGGCAGCTCGGGCAAGGTGACCGGGTAATGGACGCCCGTGCCGATCCCGGCCTTTTCCAGGTGGGCCTGGAAGGCGGCGCGGCGCCGGGTGCGGCAGACGAACAGGTGCCAGACGGAGTCCGCCGAGGCCGGCGGGGGCGCCACGCGCGGGTTGTCCAGCAGCTCCAGGTAGCGGGCCGCGAGGGCGCGGCGCCGGGCGTTCATGCGGTCGAGGTGGCGCAGCTTCAGCTCCAGGAACAGGCCCTGGATGCCGTCCATGCGGTAGTTGAACCCCAGGGTCTCGTGGCGGTAGCGCACGCGCTGGCCGTGGTTGCGCAGGCGCGCCACGCGATCGGCCAGGGCCCGGCTGGACGTCACCACCGCGCCGCCCTCGCCGGCCGCGCCCAGATTCTTGCTCGGGTAGAACGAGAAGCAGCCGACGTCGCCGATGGCGCCGGTCATGCGGCCGTTGTCGCGGGCCCCGTGGGACTGGGCCGCGTCCTCGACAAGCTTGAGCTTGCGGGAGCGGCACAGGGCCTTGAGGCGGGCGGTCTCGGCGGGGCGGCCGTACAGGTGCACGGCGATGACGGCCTTGGTCCGGCGGGTCACCGCGGCCTCGGCGGCCTTCGGATCCAGGCAGCCGGTCTCCGGATCCACGTCCGCGAACACGGGGGTGGCGCCGCAGTAGAGCACGCCCCAGGCGCTGCCCACGAAGGTGAAGGCGGGCAGGATGACCTCGTCCCCGGGTCCGATTCCCAGCGCCAGCAGGGCGAGGTGGATCGCCGAGCAGCCGCTGTTCACGCCCACGCAATGCGGGACGCCCAGGTAGGCGGCGAAGGCCTGCTCGAAGGACTCGGCGTAGGGTCCGCCGCTGAAGGCGGACTTCCGGTACAGCCGGCGCAGCTCCGCGAAGAAGGGCTTCTCGACGAGGCGGTTGGAGGGCAGCAGATCCTGGAACGGTATTCCGGTGGCGCTCATGCGGATCCGCTCACTTGAACACTCACTTGTACCTCATTGCCGGGCCCAGGACGGTGCGGCCCGCCGGCACCGATTTGACGACCACGGCCCCGGCCCCGATCACGGCTCCCTCGCCGATGTCGATGCCGGGCAGGATGGTGGCGTTGTTGCCGATGGAGGCCCCGGCTCCCACGCGCGTTTTAAGCAGGGTCCAGTCCTCCTGGGAGGCGATGAGGCGGCCGTCCTTGGAGGCGCGGGGATGCTTGTCGTTGCTGAAGATGACGCCGTGCCCGACGAACACGTCGTCGCCCAGCTCCACGCCGGTGCAAAGGAAGGAGTGGCTTTGTATCTTACAGCGGCTGCCTATGATCACGCCGCGCTGTATCTCCACGAAGGGGCCGATCATGCAATCGTCCCCGATGGTGCAGCCGTACAGGTTCACGAAGTCGCAGATGCGCGTGTTCGCGCCCACGATCACGTCCTTGAGGATGCGCAGCTCAGACACGTAGCCCCCGATATCCCATGCATGCACCCAAATATAGCCTCCTGCTCCCGGTCCGTAACGAGGCCCGGCGCGTGCCGGAAGTAGCAGCCGCCATCCGCGCCGATCTGGACGCCGCTCCGGATCCCGGCGACTGGGAGGTCCTGTTCGGCGACGACGCCTCCGACGACGGCACGCGGGAGGCGCTGCGCGGCCTGGCCGCGGCCAACGGGTTCCGCCTGCTGGAGCCGGAGAGGAACCTGGGCCGGGGCGCCATGCGCAACCTCCTGGCCCGCGAGGCCCGGGGCGGGCGGCTCGTGTTCCTGGACGGGGATTGCCTGCCGCTGCCGGGCTTCTTCCGCGCCTGGAGCGGGGTCCCGGACGACGGGGCCGTCCGGCTGGGGAGCATGGACTACGAGCGGACGCCGCCCTCGGGGCTGAGCCGCTTCCTGGGCGAAGGCTCCGGCGCGGCCAAGCTGCGCGGCGGCGGCGCGCTGCCTCCGGCCTATTTCACGTCCCAATGCTTCTGCATCGGCAAGGACCTGTTCCTCTCCCTGGACGGCTTCCGCACCGACTTCGCCGGGTGGGGCGGCGAGGACACCGACCTGGGATTCCGCCTGGGTGCGCGGGGCGTGCCCCTGCGCCTCAACCGGGAGGCCCGGGCACGTCACCCCTCCGTTACCCGGGTCGGCCCCTATCTCGACCAGCTGGGCCGCTTCGGGCGGACCAACCTCCCGCGGCTCGTCCGCGACCACCCGGGGGCGGCGCGGCAGTACAAGCTCCGGCTGGCGCGCGCGCCCTGGTCCTGGCTCTTCCTGAATCCCGTCGCCTACCGGCTGTTCCGGAGCCTGGCGGCCGGGGAGGGAACCCGGGGCTGGCCCTGGCCGCACGCCCTCTACCGCTACGTCTTCTTCAACTGCTATGCCCGCGGCTACCGGAGCGCCGCCGCCGCGGACCGGGAGGAGAAGGCCGCCCGCGGAGGCGCGACGGCTACCTCGCGATGATGAGCTTGCCGCGGGACGTCTCCCCGCCGGCGCGGATCACGTAGAAATAGACCCCTTCGCGCACCCGCGAGCCGCTCTGGTTCCGGCCGTCCCAGCGGATCTGGTGGCCGTCGTCGGGGGTCAGGGACCGGCTGTAGACCACCGATCCGCCCTGGGTGAGGATCTGGAGGCGGCTCCCGTCGCTGAGCCCGTCGAAGAGGACATGGGTATGGCGGGACAGGAAGGGGTTGGGGAAGGCCCGGGCCTCCTTGAGCTTCGCGGCGACCGGGCGCGAGGGGCTCTCGTAGCTGGTCAGGCCGCGGTCCGTGACCGCCCAGATCATGCCGTTGGTGGTGTCCGCGGCGATGTGGTAGACGTACTCGGAGAGCATGCCCTCGTTGAGGCCGTAGCGCCGCGCCTCGTGGCGCGTGCTGTCCCGCGACGGGGTGATCTCCACCAGGCCGCCGATGACGCAGCCGGCCCAGACGTGGCCGCGCGCGTCGAGCGCGAGGCTGTTGCATTCGCGGCCCGGGAAATCCTCCATCTCGTGGAAGGACGCGGAGCCCAGGCTGTCCGGCCCGAACCGGGGGATGTAGAACATCCGCCCGCCCTCGGAGGTCACCCAATAGTTTCCCAGCCGATCCGCGAGGCCGGCGCGGATGGGCTCGGTCGAGCGGAGATGCGAGGTCCGGTTCGCGGCGTCCAGGGAGAGGCGCCCGTCCCGCTCGCGGATCCGCCACGTGTCCACGCCGCCCTTGTGGACGGCCACCAGCAGGCTGTCGTGGACCACCTCCAGGGTGGTCGCATACTCGTTGCGGGTGTCCATCTCGAAGCATTGGATGCCGCGGGTCTTGAAATCGTAGTAGGCCAGCTTGTAGTTCGTGGTCTGGTGCAAGGTGCTCAGCCATAATCCCTGCTTCCGGAAGGGGGCCAGGGAGTGGACGACGATCCAGTGGGGATCCTTGGGGTTCGCCGGCGACAGGCAGGACTCCTGGCCATAGACCGTTATCTTGCCGTTCTCGAGGGCGAAGAACCCGAAACCCCAGGTCCCGACGTAGATGTGGTCGGGCCCGGTGGCGTGGATGGGATGCGAGCCCGAGCGGTTGGCGTCGACGAAGGCGCTGTAGGCGTAGATCCCGTTCTTGATGCGCCAGCCGCCGCCTTGGGGATGGAACAGGTACGGCGACCCGTAGGCTATCATGCCACCGGGGGAGGAGGTGATCATGGTGTAGATGAACCGGGGCAGCTGGCCCGGCGAGACCAGGGTGTCCAACCGGCCGCTCGCGGGCCGGTACTCGTACAGCCCGTTCGAATCGCCCATGAAGACGCGCTCCGACACGCGCTTCACGGTCTCGATGAGGCCCGGGTTGTCCCGCTCGACGCCGAAGATGCGGATCTTGCCGTAGAGGTTGACCCATGCCTCCGGCCCGTCCCAATCCCCTTCGAATTCGCTGGCCACCCCGTCCTTGCCGTAATAGACGAAGCCGTGGGCGGAATCCTGATCCGCCAGCTCGGGAAGCAGGGTGTCCGGGAGCGCCGTGTCCGGATCCGCGGGACGGAAGTACTTGGCGTCGGCGGTCCGCGGCACCAGGGTCCAGATGGCAGGGTTGTAGATGTCCATCGCGGCGTTGTCGACGAGGCTGCCGGAGGCCAGGGTGACGCGGAAGATGCCCTTGCTCGTGCCCGCGAACAGGGTGTCTCCCACCATCGCCAGGCCGTTCACGGAGAGCCCCACCTTCGTCCCCATGCGGGTGATGTTCACCTCCGCCACCCCCTTGCCGGTATGGTAGAAGCTCAGGCCCTTGGAGCTGCCCAGGATCAGGTAGGGCGCCCGGTACAGCATGGCCCGCGGCTTCATCCTCCAGCCCGCGCTCCGGTAGGACAGGCCCTGGGGCTCCCAGCGCGACTTGTCCTTGGCGAGGCGGTAGAGGACGCCCGATTCCGAAGCGGCCCAGAGGTTCCCGTCCGGGGCCGCGGCCAGAGATTGGACGGACACGTCGATCACGCCGTCGGTGTTGTCGTAGATGGTCTCCTGCCCGCCGTTCAGGGGCACCCTGCGGATGCCTCCCGAGGTGGCCGCGTACAGCTCGCCCTGGAAAGCCTCCAGGTCGCGCACGTTCGAGACGTTGGTGTAGCTCTGCCAATCCCCCACCAGGGCCCGGGCGGACGGGGCGGCGAGCAGGGCGGCCGCCAGGAAGGCGCCGGCCTTGGCGGCGGCCGTCATGGGACGGCCACCGGCGCGCCGCGGGAGGCCATGGAGGCCTGGGCCGATTCGATCAGGCGCACGACCCGCTCCCCGTCGGCGCCGCCTACCCGGGTGGGCTCGCCCTTTTCCAGGACCTGCCAGGCATGCTCCACGAGGTTCCGGAGGGCCTCCTCCTGGGGCAGCTTGGGGATGAGGATGTCGCCGGTGCGGTAGTCCACCAGCAGGGAGTCGCGGGCGCCGGTCGCCTTGCGCTCGACCCCATGGTCGTAGATGCGCAGCTTCTCGGTGGGCTCGGTGTCGTCGAACAGGATCATGCGCCGGGACCCTCCCAGGATGATCCGCCGCACCTTGACGGGCGAGAGCCAGTTGAAGCTGAAATGGCACAGCAAGCCTTCGGGATAGGCCAGGGAAACATAGGCCAGGTTCTCCATGTCCCGATCCAGGTGGCCGGCCCCGACGGCGTGGACGGTGGCGGGCGGCCGTCCCAGCAGGTGATCGACGATGGCGAAATCGTGGGGCGCCAGGTCCCAGAGGACGTTCACGTTCTCCTGGAACAGGCCGAGGTTGATGCGGGTGGAATCGATGTAGCGCAGCTCCCCCAGGTCCCCGGAGTCGATGAAGCGCTTGATGTAGCGAATCGCCGGGGTGAAGAGGAAGGTGTGGTCCACGAGGATGGACAGGCCCTTGGAGGCGGCCAGGGCGTTCAGGTCCCGGCATTCGGCCGAGGAGAGGGCCATGGGCTTCTCGACCAGGAGGTGCTTGCCCGCCCGCAGGGCCTCGAGCCCCAGGGCATGATGGGTCTGGGGAGGGGTGGCGAGGACCACCAGCTCCACCTCCTTCGCCAGCGCGGCGGAGAAGTCCGGCGAGGCGGGGATGCCGGGGAAGGCGGCCTGCACGTTCGCGAGGCGGCCCGGATCGGGATCCACCATGGCGGCCACCCGGAAGCGCGGGGACGCATGGAAGTTCCGGATCAGGTTCGGCCCCCAATATCCGCAACCGACGACGGCTACCGGCATTCGCATCGGGGCTAATGTACCAACTTGGCCCCTGCGGACAAAGCGCCTGCGCAGTCCCCGGCGGCCCCGTTCCCGGGTCCGGGGGCGTCGCCGGCAGGCGCGAGATGCCGGTCCAGCGCCGCGAGGGCGGCCACCGGCAGGACCATTTCCTCGTCCACGGCCAGGATGCCGTAACGCTCCGCCCATCCCGGGCCGAGCTTCACCCAGTCCTTGCGGGTGCAGAGGATGCCGGCCCCGGCGTTCCGGCGGGCGAAGGCGGCGAGGCGGCGCTCGCTCGGCGCACCGTGATCGCGGAGCGCCAGGACGTCCCGCGGGGGGAACCCCTCCGCGGCCAGCGCGGCCAGGAAGGCGCGGTTGTCTCCCAGCCCGCACAAGGCCGTCCAAGGCTGCGACCGGTCGGCCCCGGGGGGCGGGACGATCCGGCGGCGGAAGGCGGGGGCCTCCGGACGGCGGCTCGGGGAGCCGGCACCGTTCCAGCTTGCGGCACCATCCGAGCCTACGGCATCGTCCCCGCCGGCTGCGCCATCGGGTCCGGAAACCTCCGGGGGGAGGGGCCCTTCCAGGAGGAGCCTCGCCCGACGGCGCGCGGAGGCTGTCTCCCGGAACGGGCCCGCGGGCAGCAGGTCGCGGAGGCGCGGCCGCTCCCCGGGTGCGGCGAGCAGCAGGCGGAAGGCTTCCGACAGGCGCGGATCCTGGAAGCCGTCGTCGCTGATCACGAGGTCCGGGACCCGGCCCGCGGCCCCCTCCTGCAAGGCCCGCCACGCCTCCCGCCGGTCGCGCGTGGCGAACACCCGGATCCCGGGGATTCCAGCCAGCATCACGGCTTCGTCCGAGGCGAGCCGCCAGTCGAGATCCCCGGACACGGGAAGGAGGATACCGGGGGGCGGCCCGCCCCGGCGGCGGCCGGGCCCCAGCCGGTAGGCCAGCACGGCCACGTCCAGGCCGCGGTCGCGGTAGCGGCGCGCCAGGGCCGCGGCCACGGCGGTCTTGCCCGAACCGCCCGCGCGCAGGGATCCCACCACGATCATGGGGATGCGGGGCGTGAAGGGCGTCGCGCTCGCGCGCATCCAGGCGCGATGCAGCAGGGACGCGCCGGCATAGAGCGGGACGAGGGGGACCAGCCAGGGCCTCGGCTCCCGCCAGGCCCGCGACTCCTGCCAGTCGCGCAACCGCCCCGGCCCGCCTAAAAATCCTCCAACTGCCGCGAAAATTGAATTCCCAGGGTCCATGTGCGATAATGGAAGCGCGCCGGAACCGCGCCCGGCCGTGTGAAAACTAGCTAATGCGAGAACGGTCGGAATATGGGTCTGGACGATAAGCTGGTCCGCAAGAAACTCGAGGTTCTGCTCAAGGAAGGCTCCCTGGTGGACCTCTACCTGAGGACCTACGGCCCGCGCATCGACATGAACTACATCACCAAGGTGAAGCAGTCCCAGCAGAAGCAGGGCGGCGATGGGTCGACCGGCGACAAGGACGACCCGACCTACCAGATCAAGGTCAAGTGCCCGGTCTGCAACCAGAACGACATCGTCTGCCTGGAGCTCAAGGCCAAGTCCCTGACCACGACCCTCGATCGTTTCTGCGCGCCGCGCTACCAGGGAGTGAAGGGCTTCCGTCCGATGAACTACACCCTGGAGGCCGTGACGGTCTGCCCCGTCTGCCTCTTCGCCTCCCCGGACAAGCGCGATTTCGTCACCTTCTCGGTGCAGACGCGCAGCGAGAACAAGAGCCAGCTCGGCCCCTTCGTCCTCGACGAGCTCCGCAAGAAGGTCGAGGAGCGCAAGATGATGGTCGCCCCCGTCTCCGACTATCCGGCGCACTTCCGCCATCCCCGCGGCGTGGACGCGGCCATCCACAGCTACCGCCTGGCCGTCCATCGGGCCCTGGTGGAGGCGTCCCTGGAGACGCCGCTGGCGTGGTACAAGGCGGGCATGTACGGCCTGCGCATCGCCCTCATGCTGCGCGACGCGGGCAGGGACGACTCCGCCGTGCTCAAGGACAGCGTCGGCTACCTGGCCAAGAGCTTCCGCAACAGCGAGCTGAAGTCGCCGGAGGCGGAATACCAGCTCCTCTACACCCTCGCCGCGCTCTATCTCCGCCTCGACGATCAGGCCCAATGCCAGGCCTTCATGGGCGTGCTGGACCGGATCAAGGCCGAGCAGGGGAAGAAGGCGCAGGAGGATTCCTCCGTCAACACTTCCCACGCGGAGAAGTGGCTCGAGAAGGCGAAGGACCTGTGGACGGACAGGGAGCAGCCGGACCTGTGGAAGCATTGAGGGCGGGTTTCCACCCGGAAGTCCCCGCATGCGCCTCCCGTCCCTCGTTCCCGCCCTCCTCGCCTTCCTCGCTCCGCTGGCCCCGCTCGTCCCGCGCCATGCCTCCGCCCAGGACCTCGGGCTCGACGGCTTCCTCGGCGTCGACGGCGGATCGGCGGGCCTGCCCGCCCTCTCCTCCCTGAAGCTGCCCGTCTCGGCCCGCAGCATCGGCCTCTCGGCCCGCACCCTCACCACGGATGAGGAGGCCAGCGTCGTCCACGGGAATCCCGCGGCCCTGGCCCTGGCGGACGATTGGTTCTATTCCCTTTCCCACGCCGAGATCCTGGGGGAGTTCCGCCACGAGGATCTGACCGTGGCCTTCCCGCGCCCCGGCTGGGGCGGGTTCGGCCTGCGGGCCACCCTGCTCACGGCCACCGCCTTCGAGGACGCCCGCGACATCGACGAGGAGCCGGCGGACCCCGGGGCCTACGACATGGCCTTCGGCCTGGCCTACGGCCGCGGCTTCCTCGACAACCGCGTGGCGGCCGGGGCCAGGCTGGACCTGTTCCGCAGCGTCATCGACGGCGCCTCCGCCCAAGGCTACGCGGCCAGCTTCGGACTGCTCTTCTTCCTGGTGCGGGACTGGCGCGTGGGCGCGGCCCTGCACAACCTCTCCCACGGCGTGAGCTACTCCGACGGGTCCCCGACGGAGCCGCTGCCCCTTACCCTGGGCCTCGAGTTGGGCAAGCCGCTGCTGGGATCGCGCTGGTCGGCGCATGCCGGCATGACGCAGGGCAACGAGGGCATCCTCAAGTACTACGCGGGCGGCGAGTTCCGCCTCCTGAAGCACCTGCTGCTGCGCGCGGGCTGGGACGGCTCGGCCCAGGACCGCGAACTCGGCGGCCCGGGCATCCTGGGCGGGCTCGCGGCCGGCACCGGGGTGAAGTACGATCGCCTCGCGCTGGACTACGGCTACAAGTCCCTGGGCCTCGTCGGGTCCTACCATGCCGTCACCCTCAACTACTCGCGCAAGGCCAAGTTCCGCGCCGCCGACGAGGTGTGGCTGGAGAAGGCCCTGGCCCGGCAGCGCAAGGGGAAATACGCCTCCGCGCTCAAGTGCGCGCGCGCGGCCGTGGCCGCCAACCCCTACAACTTCAAGGCCCAGGCCCTGGCGAAGCAGCTGCAGCTGGAGCTCGATCGCCTGGACGAGACCGCGTTCTCGATCTACTTCACCGGCGGGACCGAGGGCAGCCTGGCCTCCCAATGGCGCGACGGGCGGGCCATCGGCGGCCTG
>CBILQL010000107.1:0-10673 GCA_966238865.1 uncultured bacterium | reverse complement strand
AGAGGCCCAGGTCTCCGAAGCCGCCCGTGACGCGCTGCATCCGGGAGGTGATGTCCTCGGCCACCTTGTAGCCCTCGTACTCGAAGGTGTTGCGCTTCCACGACAGGCTGACCCCCATGGTATACTGGGGAATGCTGGGCGCGTGGAAGGTGAGGGAAAGGGCTTCGGTGGCGTAGTAGTAGTCGCCGCCCAAGGTGCGGTTGGCCAGCATCTCCAGGTCCACCAGGCCGCCGCTCACGCCGCGGCCGACCCATTTGCCGGCCCCGGCGGCGGCGCCGCCCCCGCCGCTGCCGCAGCCTCCCACGTTGCTCCACACCGCGACCTCTTCGCCCCTGTCCTCGCGGGTCAGCCATCCATGCGCCGCCAGTCCGGCGGCCACTCCGGCGAGCAGCAGCCTTCCGGAGAATTTCCTGAACGGGGAGAGAGAATTTCCGTAATCCATCCGGAGCCTTTCGGGAGTAGTGGTGGCCTGGGATTGGGCGGCGTTCCCGGCGTCCGGGATTACTCGCCTACCCACAGGTGGGAATAGGAGTCGCTATTGAATCCGAACGCTGCGATTTTCAGATAGCCCTGGGCCTGGTGCAATTTGCCCTCTTCGGCGTTCGCAAGGTCTCCGATGCGGACCACGTACAGGTCTCCGTCATCGTCGGGCCGCAGCGCAATGGCGGTGGCGTATTCGGGATGCGTGGACCACTCGGGCTTTTCCCAGCGGTAGTATTGGACCGTATCGGGGCGCTTGGCCTGCCAGACGACCTTGTCGTCGCGGTTGTGGATCCAGAAATTCTCGTGCTGTTCCTCGTAGACGAGATCCCCCTCGATGCTGCGATAACCTTCCCCGCCGAAGGCCAGGAGCATCAGGTAATCGGACCGGAGGCTGCCGATGGGGAAGGGATTCATGGACGCGTTGCATTTCTGCGCGCCGCGGTCGAGGATGATGGTGGTGTCCCGCAGGCGGCTATAGAGCGCGGAGGCGCTGTAGGAGGTGCCCGCCCACATCCCGTCCAGGGAGACGCCGCCGCGGTAGGAGCCGGGAATGCCGGTGACTTGCGCGGGACCCACTCCCGTATCGTCCAGGACCTCCTTGCGGTAGGTGGCGCCCTGGATCTGGTTGCAATCCTTGTTGTAACCCACCAATCCGAACTTGGTGGAGTAGTAGATCCAGGTCCTGCCGTCCTCGACGTGCCAATGGGGATCGGCGGTCACTCCGGATTTGGAGTCGAGGGGGATCCGCACGGCTTCGGCGTCCCCGCCCACGGCGTCCCGGATGAATGCGGGCCGTCCCTGGATGGTCCCGGCATAGGTGATCTTCTTCCCGTCGGGAGAGAACAGCGGGCTGTTGATGGACCCATCCAGTCCGCTGAGGCTCTCGTCGCCGCTGGAAATCGTCGTGACCACGGCTTCACCGCCGGCGTATTCCAGGAGGTACATCCGCCGGGAGATGGTGAAGACGACCTTCACCGGCTTGTTCCCGAAGAAGGCCTGCACCTCGGAGGCCGGGGCCCAGACCGTGTTGGGGAGCACGGCCGGCGAGCCTTTGACGCGCACCGGCTTGTTGTGGAAGGCTTTGAGCTGGCGATTGGGCTTGAGGACGGACGCATCCTCGCAGGCAGCCGGCGGCAGTTCCGCAGGCCCCGTTCCTTCGCTCTGGCAGCCGGACAATGCGATTGCTGCTGCCAGGAGCGTGCCGGACGCGAGGCGCTTGGCCGGGCGGGATTTGGCGAGTTCACGGACTGAATCCATGCGCACAAACATACTGCAATTCCAGGATTTTGACATACCATTCACCCGGGAAAATGGCCTGCCTCCGGATTTTCCGCGTCCCGGACCTGGACAGGGTCTTGGGGAAATAAAATCCCGCCGGGTCTCTTTCGGAGGTCTTGTTTAATGGGTTCAAACACTTTTCCAAAAAATGGCTGCGAACCCCTCCGCCTTCCCGCGGATAAAAGCCTATGTTAGGTTCTGCCGAAGGGAGCGGTATGCGGTGCCGGATTTTTTGCGAAATGGCGATTTTTGGGACATTGGCATTGACCATCCTGGGATGGGGCCTTCTCGGCTGTGATTCCTCCGAGAATTCCGGCGAGGATCCGGCGAGCCAGGTGGTGCGCATCGTGTCCCCGATTGCCGGCCAGTCCTTCAAGGTGTACGATACGGTACAGATCGTCGTGGAAAGCGATTATTCCAAATTCGGCGGCGGAGTGAGCGTGGTGTACAGCCCCGACTCCTCCAAGCACTGGTACCTCATCCATTCGTTCAGCCGCAAACCGGGATTGGCCCGGGACACCATCCGGTGGAACGCCCAGGAGTCCGGCGACGTCGCGGATGGTTCGGTGATTCTACTCCAGGCGTATGATTATGACAGGGATTTCATCATGACCCTTGCGGAAGGCATCCGGTTCTCGGACTGAGCATCCGTCGGCGGAGTCGGGAGAGGAAGCATGCGCGTCGCTGGAATGTACGGGGTCATGGCGCTTTCCCTGGCCGCACTCGGCCTGGAGGCCGCGGCCCAGACCGTCATCCGCAAGGCCAAGGAGCCCATGCCCGACGCCAAGCTGGCCGCGATCCCGGATTTCGTCCTGCCCGCCAAGTACAAGGATCGCCAGGCCAATCCCCTGCCGGCATCCGTGGACAATTCCAAGCAGAAGCACTTCGTCCCCCTCGTGACCTGGTTCCAGCAGGGGAACAGCTGCGCCAACGCGCAATCCGTGACTGTCATCTACGGCTACGACGCCCTGAATCTCCGGAACGTGGCCGCCCATGCCAGCATACCGGATTACACCTACGAGTACACCTACCATTTCCTGAACGGCGGAGACCAAGCGGACGGCGGGGACGGGTGGATGTTCGTGGAGGCCTGGGACATCCTCAAGGAGACCGGGGCGCCGACTTCGACCGACTTCGGCGGGCTGGAATGGGGCAATTCCTTCGGCGGCTGGATGAACGGGTACGACAAGTATTATCGCGCCATGCAATACCGGGTGGATCAATATTACAAGATCGACGCCAGCGTCCCCGCCGGCGACGAATTGATCAAGCAGTACCTCCACGATCGCGCGGACGGCTCGCCCGTGGGTGGAAACCTGGTGGTGCAGGTGAGCATCGGCGAGGGCGTGGCCAAGTCCACCATCCAGGGCCGGCGCTGCTTCACCGCCTTCGGGACAGGAGGAGGCCATGCCCTGACCATCGTCGGATACGACGACGCCTTCAACGGCGGATCCTGGCTGCTCTACAACACCCACGGGGACGGCCTGTACTGGGCCAAGTACAGCCTCTTCCGGGCCGGCGGCACCATCGCCACCGCCCAGGGGACGCCGGTGATGTTCCCGCGCCTCAAGAAGAACTATTCGCCCCGTTTCGCCCTGAAGGTCACCCTGACCCACAACCAGCGCGGCAGCATCGCCCTGCTGGCGGGCGCCGCCGCCTCCGCATCCGCCGCGGCTCCGACGAAGACCAAGGATTTCGCCGGGGCCTTCAATTTCAGCGGGGGGGCCTTTCCCCTGGGCGGCCGGAACCAGCGCTCCACGCTGGAGATCGGCCTCGACGTCACCGATCTGGCCCCGGTCCTTTCCGCGACCGAAGGGGCCTTCTTCCTCCAGGTGGTCTCCAAGGGCGGCGCCGGCACCATCGACACCGTGAGCCTGATGGATTATTCCACGGGCCAGGTGCGGCCGATCCGCGCCGCCGAAACCGGCAAAGCCATCGCCGCCAACGCCACCACCACGGTTGCCATTCCCTGGACCGATGCCAATGTCTCCATCCGGGAGATGGCCGGACCCCGGGAGAGGGCCCGCGCCGCATCCGGACCCTTCTTCGGCGGATACCTCCTGTCCCCGGAGGGCGGACTCCGGGACATCCTGGGCCGGAAGTCGAATCTCGGGAAGACGCGAGCGCATCTCTCCGCGGGAACTGCCAAGGCGGAAACGACCGAAGCGGGGATGGTCGAAGCGGGAAGGGCTGAATCGGGGGCGGTGGACTGAATGGTCCGACGAATGGTCCCGTCTGCGAGGGCATGTGTCGCCATACTACTGTTCCTGTCGATGCACATCGGCTGCACATCCTCCGAGGATCCCGGCCCCGTCGAACCTGTGTTCCGTCCGGTCTTCAGTTCCGAGGCCGGGGAGGTGCGGGCCTTCATCGCCGCCGGCCAGGGCGGCCCGGGAGTCCGCCTGGCCTATATCGACCGGACCCGGATGGACGGCAGGCTCTGCTTCCTCGATTTCTCCGGGGCCGGCGATCCGGTAGTGCGCGTCATCGCCGCCGCCCGAGATCCGCGCGTTCCGGTGATTTCCCCCGACGGGGAGTGGATAGTCTACGCCTCCGGCCCGGGCGCGGAGGCGGGCAGCTCCCTGGACGCGCGCAGCTCGGTATACCTGGTGCGCATGCGCGAGGATGCCGAGCCGATCCTGGTCGCCGCCGACAGCGCGTGCGAACCCCGTTTCGTCCAGGCGGCCACCGGCCGTCTGGAAATCGTCTTCTCCACCTTGGCTCCCAACCTGGGGTGGGAAGGGTTCGGCAAGACACTGAAGGTCCCGGTGGACGTTTCCGGCCCGTCCCCGGTAATCGGGACGCCGCAGGTGCTGGCCGCGGATGGAAGCTATACCGGAGGATTGTCCTGGGACGGCCGCTATCTCTGCGGCGGCGGCGGCCACGTGGCCATCCGCGACCTGCAGTCCCCGGGGGAGCGGCCCGATACCGTCTCCTACCAGGGCATCCAGAGCTGCAATGCCTCCATCTCTTCCAGCCGCCTGGTCACCGGCAGCCTGATGTACCTGAACACCCGGGGGCAGCATCCGGATCTCAACGGAGGCGAGGCGTGGGAGGAATGGCAGGCGATTCTCATCGGGGGCAAGGACGGGCGGCTGCTCAAGGGCTTCATGCATCCGGCCGATCCGGAGCATAGCCTGGAGACCGAGCCCGCCTCGCTCTCGCGCGCGAAGTGGCATCATTGCGAATGGTCCAACCATCCCTATTTCGCCGCCGCCACCGTGAATTCCGAACGCTACTTCAAATCCTCCAGCGGCTATGACAATACCATGTACCAGGAGAGGATCTACCTCCTCAACTTGAAGGACTCCTCCTATCTCGAAGTGCTGCGTCCCGACAGCCTGGCCTATCACAGCCACAGCTACGGCGGCTTCTACTGGCCATACCTCTGGGTGGAGATGCCTTCGGAATTCGCGGAGGCGCCGGGATGGCTGGATGGATATGTACCAAACGGGACACTTTAGCCGACGGTAACCGCGAAGTAGAGGGCTTTTGGATCGAAAATGGGCGGAAATTTACAACCCCCGGAGGGTCGGGCGAGCGTAAATTCCCGAGTACGGCACGGTTGGGGTTCAATGTGGGCAAGGCCGAAACGGCGGCCCACCGGTTGCCGTCATGAAATGTACAGTCATCAACCGGGAGGCTGCATGCAAGCGCATCGCTTCTTTTCGTTCGCCTTGCCATTCCTGCTCCTGAGCCCGCTGCAGGCCTTGATGCTCGGCGGCGTCAACGTGCCCAAGGACAAGATCGTCGTCTACCTGCTCATCGGGCACAGCAACATGGGCGGCGTCGAGTCCCGCAATCCCGACAACGTGGCGCATCCCCGGGGGTGGAATTACACCTGGTCGGCGACTCCCAAGGCCTGGGTCCCCGCCAAGGAGGCGCCGGGCGGCACCAAGAACGGCTTGTCCACCCGGGGCGCGGGCGGCCCCGGCATGCCCTTCATCAAGCAGATGGCGGAGGCTTTTCCGGAGTACCACATCGGCGTGATCTCCAACGCCAGCTATTCCTCCACCTGCAAGGGCGTGAACACCGGGAACAACACCTCGGGGATACCGAGCGCCGAGAACCGCTACTGGAAAGGCGCCCGGCTCTACAACGAGATCCTCACCGCCGCCAAGGAGGTCCAGGCGGACGTCACCTTCGGGGGCATCATCTGCATGCTGGGCACCGTGGAAGCCACGCGCAGCTCGGACGAGGTCGTCGCCTCCTTCTCCGACGACATCTCCCAAATGGCCAAGGACCTCCGCGCCGATCTCGGCCTGCCAAACCTCCCCTTCATGATGGGGGAATACGAAACGGGGTCCTCCGGGGAGTTCTCGACCAGCCTGCCCTGGCCGGCCACCATCCTGGCGCAGACCCGGCTCATCCCTTCCAAGCTGCCGAACTCGGCGACGATATCGTCCCAGGGGGTGGCCATGAAGGACGATCACCATTACGCCTGGCCCGCGGGCCAGACCGAGTTCGCGGCGCGCTGCGTGGCCGCCATCAAGACGAAGCAATGGTTCCCTCCCGCGGGCCTGGTCACCATCCTGCGTCCGGCCCGTGCCGGGGCCCCCGTGGGCCGGGTCGGCCTGCGATTCCTGGAAGATCGGGGGGCCAAAGCGGCGTTCCGGGACGGCATCCCCTACTTTATCGACGGAAAACTTGTTATTAACAACTCTGTGAGGTCGCATGCAATCCGCACTCCGTAAGTCGTTTCGCCCCGCCTTTTCTCTCGCCGGTCTGTTGGCGCTCGGCGCAGTCTTTTCCGGCTGCGACAGCGAAGAGACCGCCGATCCGGATGCCGACAAGCTGGTCGTCCTGACCAGTCCCCAGGGAGGTGAAACGTTCAAGGTGGGCGATACCATCCGGATCACCTGGAAAACCCCCCGGGTTGATCCGGAGTTGCCGGTCGATCCTGTCGACATCCATTTTTCGCCGGATAGCGGCAAGATTTGGAGACCCTTGACCGACCAATCCATTCCCAAGGGCTCGATCGTCGAATGGGAACCCTTGAAATGGGTGGTTCCGGAAACCCTTTCCTATTCGGGTCTAAAGATACCCCTGGTGGGGAGCACCAAGTGCCTGATCCGCGTGAAGAACTACGAAATCCAGGATGCTTCGCAACAACAGGACATCCTCGATAAGACGTTCTCGATCATCGCCAAAAACCCGTAACCCCGGGAAACCAACCGTAGGAAAGGATTGCTTCCATGTCCCGTGCCTTGCCTCCCGCTTCCGCCCTCGCCCTCGTCTGCCTCGCCGCGGCCGCCCTCAACGCGGGGCCGCCCAAGGGGAAGCCCGTACAGCCGGAGCAGGAAGATCTGGCCAAGGTCCAGGCGCTGACAGGCGGCCTCAAGGGGAAGATCATCTGGTCCACCTCGCGGGACGCCAACCACGACATCTACATCTCCAACGTGGACGGATCGGATGCCAAGCCCCTGACCAAGGGCCCCAAGACCGACTGGTACAGCCGCTTCTCGCCGGACGGCAAGCAGGTGATCTTCACCCGCTCCAAGCTCGACTGGACCATCGAGACCGACGCCAATTATCCGGAGCGGTGGGACACCTGGATCATCAACTCGGACGGGACCGGCGAGAAGCTGCTCATCCCCAATTCCACCTGGGCCAACTGGACCCGCGACGGGAAGACCATCGTCTACAGCCGGGGCAAGAAGGTGCTCAAGTGCAATCCCGACGGCACCGGCGAGGCCGAAATCGCCGACGGCGACAAGGATTTCAAGGGCGGCCTGGCCCAGCACCCCTCCCTGTCCGACGACGGGAAATACCTGGCCCTGACCCTGCGGGGCAGCCAGCGGGAGACCGGCATCCTGGATCTCAAGACCCGGAAGTGGTACACTTCCGGCGGCGGCTGCCAGTTCAGCTTCTTCCCGGATTCCCACAAGCTCATCCGGGTCAACGAGACCGGGATAGGGGGGACCCAGATCTTCGCCTTCGAGCTGAAGGCGGACGGGACCCACGGGAAGATCGACGGCGGCAAGATAGACGGTAAGAGCATCGTGTTCATGGACCTGCCGGGACGCCGCTCCCACGAGTATTTCCCCCGCCTCTCCCCGAAGGGCGATTACCTCATCTGGGGGGCCACCCAGCGCGGGCACGACCATGACCTCGCCGATTACGAGAATTACCTTTGGAAAATCGGCGATCCCCCGGAGAAAGCGGCCCGGCTGACCTTCCACACCGGCAACGACCGCTGGCCGGACATCCACCTGGAATGACACGGGCTGCCCGCCCGGCGCCAGGGCGGGCAGTCGGCACGGCGGCAAGGCGAACCTGAAGGGCGGCGGCTAGGCATCCATGGTATTCACCGAAGACGTATTCCTGTTCTATTTCCTGCCCCTGGTCCTGGCCATCTATTACCTGATTCCGTACGACAGGAACCCCAAGCCGGGCAAGAGCCCGTATTGGATGCGCAACCTGTGGCTGACCCTCATGGGGTACCTCTTCTATTCCTGGTTCGAGCCCTGGTTCGTGCTCCCCATGATCTTCACCAACGTGTTCGACTTCTTCTGCGGACTGTACCTGGGAAGGCCGGGCATGTCGCGCAAGCACCGGCTCACCGCGCTGTGGTTGAGCATGGCCGTGAACCTGGGCCTCCTCGCCGTGTTCAAGTACGGGGTGTTCACCCAGGAGAACCTCAACCGGCTGCTGGAGATGGTGGGCCAGCCGACCTTCAGCATCCTCACGCTCGCCTTCCCCATCGGCATCTCCTTCTACACCGTCCACTCCATGAGCTACGTCATCGACGTGTACCGGGGCGAGCGCCCGGTGCGCTCGTTCGCCGACTTCTCATGCTTCGTGTCCCTGTTCCCCCAGCTCGTGGCCGGGCCCATCCTCCGCTACAACGTCCTCTCCGCCCAGCTCCACAGCCGCACCCACACCCTGGATCTCTTCGCCCGGGGCGTGCTGCTGTTCTTCGTCGGCTTCGCCATGAAGATCCTGCTGGCCAACCCCGTGGGCCGCATCGCGGACGCGGTGTTCGCCGCCCAGAGCCCCGACGCCCTGGCCGCCTGGTGGGGCGTGCTGGCCTACGCCTTCCAGATCTACTTCGACTTCAACGGCTATTCGGTGATGGCCCTTGGCCTCGGCATGATGTTCGGCTTCGAGCTGATCCGCAACTTCAACGCCCCCTACCACGCCGACAGCATCACCGATTTCTGGCGTCGCTGGCACATCTCCCTCTCCACCTGGCTGCGCGAGTACCTGTACATCTCCCTGGGCGGCAACCGCAAGGGCGAGCGGCGCACCTACATCAACCTGGCCCTGGTGATGCTGCTCGGCGGCTTCTGGCACGGGTCGGAATGGCAGTTCATCGTATGGGGCGCCATCCACGGGACCATGCTGGGCATCGAGCGCTGGGCCGGGAAGAAGCCCTTCTACGGCAACCTGCCGCGGCCGGTGCGCGTCGGGATCACCTTCTTCGTCGTCCTCATCACCTGGGTGTTCTTCCGCGCGGACGGCCTGCCCCACGCCTTCCAGTACCTGGCCTGCATGTTCGGAGGCGGTCATCCCAACGCCTTCGCGCCGCTGCTCGCCTCGGAGATCTACCGCCTGCCCAACTTCCTGGACATGGCCGTGTGCGCGGTGCTGGTCGTCCAGCCGCTGCAGAGCTACGAGTTCGGGAGGACCCTGAGCTGGGGCAAGTTCGCCGCCGCCTTCGGCGTCTTCCTGCTCGCGGTGGTCATGATGTACACCCAGGCCTTCAACCCCTTCCTGTATTTCCAGTTCTGAGGACCGATGCGCGCATTGCAATGGACATTGGTCGGATCCCTGCTCGCCGTCTGCGCGGGCTTCCCCGTCATCCAGGCCGCGTACGAATCGGCCACCGAGGGCGGGACGCCCCACGTGGCCGGACTCTTCATGCGCGCGCCCACCAAGGAGAACCTGCACCGCTGGGACGAGAACGCCAAGGACCGCAGCATCTTCGCCAAGTGGCTGCGGCCCCGCACGCTGCAGCTGCGCTACGACCTGCTGGGAGAGATGCACCCCAAGGCCATCCGGGGTGTCGGGGGCGAAGGCTCGAAGGGCGGCGCGGGCGAGTGGCTGTTCTACAACCAGGACGTGGACTATCTCCTGCATCCGCCCTACACGGACGCGCGCTTCTACGCGGGCACCTTCGACACCCTGGTCGCCGGCAAGCGGGTCAACCTGCGCAACCCCCTGGTGGCCATGCAGGACTTCAAGGATCGCCTGGCGGCCCGCGGCATCGACCTGCTGCTTGTGCCCATCCCCGGCAAGCCGTCCATCTATCCCGAGAAGCTGGTGGCCGGCGCGCCGGCGGAGGCCGCCTCCCCGACCCTGGCCCT
Source organism: uncultured bacterium (assembly GCA_966238865.1). Classification (GTDB taxonomy): domain Bacteria; phylum Fibrobacterota; class Fibrobacteria; order UBA11236; family UBA11236; genus CBILQL01. The sequence goes on along the minus strand of CBILQL010000107.1, from coordinate 603 downwards.
GCTGGACGATCTGCGCGGCCGGGGTTTCCAGGTGGTGGACCTGTTCCGGCCCCTGCAGGCGGCCAAGGCAGCGGGCGGCGGCGAGCTGTACCTGCGCCGCGACACCCACTGGACGCCGCGGGGGATGGAAGTCGCCGCGGACGCCATCGCGGCCCGCATCCGCGAGCTGGGGGTCCCGGGCACCGCGCCGGAATCGGCCGCCGCGGCCCGGAGATATTCGCTGGGGGAGACCCCGGTGGATCGCTGGGGCGACGTGGCGGAGATGACCAAGGTGCCGGACCGGCGGAAGATATGGCCCATGGAGACGGTGACGGCGCGTCCCGTCACCGATCTCGCGACCGGCAAGCCTTATGCGGACGACCCGGGCAGCCCCATCCTGTGGCTGGGGGATTCCTTCTCGCGCATCTACCCGACCGACGAACCGCGCGCCGCCGGCATCATCGCCCACGTGGCCGAGCGGCTGAACCTTCCCCTGGCCTCGGTGGTCAACGACGGCGGGGCTTCCACCGTGGTGCGGCAGCAATTGACCCGCAAGCGCGCCCTGCTCCGGGGCAAGAAGCTGGTGGTCTGGACCTTCGTGGACAGGGATTTGCGCTTCGGTTC
>CBILQL010000106.1:0-10710 GCA_966238865.1 uncultured bacterium | reverse complement strand
TGCATGCCATGCCGGAAACTGCCGAACAGGTAATAGCTGGCCTGGCCGCCCAATTCCAGCACGGGATACGTGACATTCTTGCCGCGATTGTCTTTCGCGCTCATGCTTCCGAACCCACCGATGCCGGCGATGCCGAACTGGGGCGCCAGGGCGTATTCAGCGGTTATTTCCGCGACTGGGAAGGCGAGATGGATGGGAGAAATCGTCACGGAAAGCTTCTGCATGCTTTGGGCATGGGCGCCTGTCAGGCAAAATGCAACCGCCAGGAATGAGCGGTAACGCTTGAGTATCATGGTACCTCCGGATGGACATGCGAGCGAAGTCGATAAAATGCGCTCGGAAATACTACAATTTATCGGACCGCCCAGCTTGGACTTTTTCGAGGGTCGACCATGAAGCCAGCCTTTCGGCTATCCGCCTTGCTCCTCGGCGCCGCTTCTTCCGCATGCGCGGGGAGCAGCCTGGAACCGTTTTTCGGACGCGGCTACGGCTCCACGCTGTTCCGCATGGAGTTGACCTTCCCGCTCACCGATTTCACGGGTGAGCCCATCGATGAGAACGTCAAAGGCCTGGGACAGAGCGAACTTGAATATCCGCTGGATGCCTTCCTGGCCGGCGTCCGGTATCGATACGAGTTCTCGCCGGCAGCGGAAAGATATTGGGGCCTCAACCTGGGCGTCTGGACCAATTTCACCCAGCCGGGCGGCAGGATGGAAGACTCGGATTGGTTCGGGCAACGCGCCTCGTCCGGCAGTTCCTCATCGTCTTACCTCTACAAGTTCAGCTATACCCGCTCCCGGGCGGAAGTCCGGTGGTACGGCGGCGAGGCCGGGGCCGATTTCGGGAACTACCAGGTCCTCTCCAAGACCGTTCGCTACGGCCTGTCGCTTCGTACCGAGCACCTCGCCTACCGCATGTTCGGCATCCAAGGCTGGCAACGGCTGCCCGGGGGGCCCGCGAATACTGTCGATTCCCACCGGGACGAACTGGTCCTCGTCTACCGGCTCCTTCGCGTCATGCCCAGGTTGACCGCGGAGATGCTGCTGGCGGGCGGGCGCGCGTTCTCATGGAAGGCCGCGGCCTCGGGAGCTCCTGCGCTCGCCATGGATTATGACGATCATGTGCTTCGCCGGAAGGACTCCGAGACCTTGGCCTTCGGTTTCGAGGCGGGGATATCCTCCGCGCTCAGGTGGCGTCTTTCGGGCCGTACCAGCCTGGCGGCATCGGCCGATCTGGCCTGGTTCCGCGCCAAGGGAGAGATGGATCAGCACTTCTACGGCGATGACCCCTTCACGTCCGACGATGAAACCGGCTTGTCCATCCGGAATGTCGAGAACCGGATTATCGGCCTGGGCGGGAGGCTTTCCCTGGGCTTCCGCTACTCGCTTTAGAGCCGCTCGGATCGGGCCGGCCGGCAGGCGGCGACCCGATCCGCCGGAGCTTCACTTCTTCGGCAGGATGTCCTGGTCGAAGATGCCGGTGGGGATGGCCACCGTGCAGGCGCAGTTGGGGATGTCCACGATGCCGCCGATGCGGCCCTCCACCGGGGCGGCCGTCAGCAGCATGTAGGCCTGCTCGCCGGTGTAGCCGAAGTTCTTGAGGTACTCGATGGCGTTCATGCAGGCGCGCCGGTAGGCCACCGATGCGTCCAGGTAGTACTGCTTGCCGTCCTCGACGCAGATGCCCTCGAACATGAGCCACTTCTCGAACCTGGGATCGGTGGGGCCGGGCACGAAGATGGGCTGCTTCAGCTTGTACTTGGCCATGCCGCCCTTGATGAGATCGAAGCCCAGGTGGGTGTAGCCGTCCATCTCGATGGCCCCGCAGAATGCGATTTCGCCGTCTCCCTGGGAGAAATGCAGGTCGCCCATGGCGAAGCCGGCCCCTTTGGTGAACACTGGGAAGTAGATGCGCGTGCCGATGGAGATGTTCTTGATGTCGGTGTTGCCGCCGTGCTCCCGGGGAGGCACGGTGCGGCACGCCTCCTTGGCCACCCGGTCGCGGTCCGCGCCGGTCAGCGCGCCCACGAAGGCGGTGGGCTCATAGGGCGGCTTGGCCTTGCCTTCGGCCGCCAGGGGGGCCTCCCGCTTGTTCCACTCGCGCACCATCTCCAGCGTGGGCATGGTGCCGATGAGGCCCGGATGGGTGAGCCCCGCGAAGCGCACGCCGGGGATGTGGCGCGAGGTGGTGTAGATGCCCTGGAAGTCCCAGATGGCCTTGGCGGCATTGGGAAAATACTCGGCCAGGAAGCCGCCGCCGTTCTCCTTGGCGAAGATGCCGGAGAACCCGTAGGGAGTGATGGTGCCGATGTCGAGGATGTCCACCACCAGCAGATCGCCCGGCTCCGCCCCCTCGATGTACACCGGGCCCGTCAGGGGATGGGCGCGGGTGAGATCGATGTCGCGCACGTCCGACGGATCGTCGTTGTTGGCGATCTGGCAGTCCAGGAAGTCCAGGGTCTCGAGGATGATGTCCTCGCCCGGCTTCACCCGGACCACGGCGGGGATTTCGGGATGCCACCGGTTCATCCCGATGACTTCCGGCTGCTCGCTGAGCCGGGTGCCGGGCTTGATCTTGATTCGCTTCGTCATGGGTCTCCTCCTGCTTGTCTTGGGGTGGTGGTACGCGCGCGGCCGTTCAGCAGCCGCAGCCGGGATGGCACTTGTGGCCCAGGATGCCGGTGGTCCCGTCACCGGCCGGTTTCATGGCGCCCCGGCCCGCGAGCTGCTCGGCCAGGGAGCGCGGAGACCGGGAGCCGGACGACCCGCGCACGAAGAACGAAGGAGGAGTCCGCGACGTCGTGGGCTCCGCGCACACCGGGCAACCCGCCGGCGCGTCGCTCTCGGCCAGCGGCCGGATCTCGCTGAAGAGGATTTCACAACGCGGGCAGCGGTATTCGTAGATGGGCATGTCGGCGTCCTCGGTTGACAATCCGGTAAAGCACCTTCCATGCCAGGTCCCGGAACGCCGCGGATGGCCGTTGCGCCGCGAGCCCCGCCCAAAATGGGCGCGACAAACCGGCCAATGGCGCCAGACCGCATCCGGCAATGTCGGCATTGTCCGCCCGGGCGGATTGGCGGGCACGTCGGCGTTCATCTCCGCCAGCATGCGCGTGGCCGCCTCCTTGCAGAGGCGGGCTATTTCCCGTCCGCTGCAGCGCACGGCCTGCCGGGCAAGCTCGGGGACGAGGGATTCCCCGTCGCGCAACGCCAGTCCCCGGCCTTCCAGGTGGATGCGGAAGATGCGTTCCCGGGCGGGGGCATCGGGAAGGGGGATGGGCATGCGCCGCTCGAAGCGCGACAGCACCGCCGGAGCCAGTCAGGCCCTCCACCTGGTCCCGGGCCGCGGCCGGGTCCTCCACCCACTTGCGGTAGAAATCGAACGGGCAGCGGGAATGGCCGCCGGGCTCGGAGGCGTAGCCGCGATGCACCAGGTTGTACAGGTGGTTCTCGGCGGTCCAGTTGCGCCGGGCGTCGCGCAGCGTCGTGAGGGAGAGGGTGGCGTAGGTGGACTCGTCGGGCCCGGTGCCGCATTCCGCCAGGACGCTGCCGTCGAAGTCGACGATGTTGCTGTGCCCGAAATAGGAGTAGACCAGGTCGCGGCCGGCCATGTTGGCCACCGCCATGTAGGTCATGTTCTCCCAGGCCCGCACCTGGGAGATGATGCGCTGCTGCTCCTTGGAGGGGTACATGTAGCCCTGGATGCGCACCACGAGCTCGGCGCCCTTCATCACGGTGTCCCTCACGATTTCCGGCATGTTGCCGTCGTAGCAGATCACGGCGCCCACCATCAGCCCCTTCGGCCCCTCCGCCACCACAGTCTCGTGGCCGGCGGTCCACGGCTCCATGGGCACCCAGGGGAAGATCTTGCGGTAGGTGAGGGCTATACGCCCCTTGTCGTCGAGCATGATGAGGGTGTTGTAGGGGTTGAGCCCCTCGGGATGGGCCTCGCCGGTCAGGGAGAAGATCCCCCATACCTTGTTGCGGCGGCAGGCGTCGGCGAAGATAGCCACCTCCGGCCCGTCGAGGGTGGTGGTGAGATCGGCCCACTTCTCGGGATGGAAGCCCTGGGTGGTGTATTCCGGGAAGATGATGAGGTCGAGCCCGGGATACCCCCGTTTCATGCCGTCGATGAAGCCGGCGATTTTGCGGCAGTTGGCCAGGACCTGCTCGCGCGTCTCCACCACGGGCACCTGGTAATTGACCACGGCCACTCCCACCGCGTCCTGGCTGGAAGAAATCGATCCTTGCGGCATGCCGCCCTCCGTCGTTGGATATTCGACCTCGCGTCAGACCGAGAGGTATTGCTTGATCTTCTCCGCGTCCACGTTCTCCCGGGTGTCCTCGTGGATGAAGCGGCCCTTGTCCATCACCAGCAGGCGATCGGCCACCGCCAAGGTGAAGCTGAGCACCTGCTCGGACACCAGGATGCTGATCTCGCGCAGCTTGCGGATTTCGTTGAGCACCCGGGCGATGTCCTTGATCACCGAAGGCTGGATTCCCTCGGTGGGCTCGTCCAGGATGAGCACCTTGGGGTTCGAGACCAGGGCCCGGGCGATGGCGAGCTGCTGCTGCTGGCCCCCGGACAGGTTGCCGCCCTTGCGCCGGCGCATCTCGTGGAGCACCGGGAACAGGGCGTAGATGTCGTCGGGGACGGAGCGCTCCTCCGTGGTCTCCAGGCCGGTGAGGATATTCTCCTCCACGGAGAGGGTGGAGAAGATCATGCGTCCCTGGGGCACGAAGGCCAGCCCGGCCTCCACCCGCTGGTAGCTCTCCATGGCCGTCAGGTCCGCGCCGTCCAGCTCCACCCTCCCCTTCCGGCTGGCGAGGATGCCCATCAGGGCCTTCATCAGCGTGGTCTTGCCCATGCCGTTGCGCCCCATCACGGCCAGGGCCTCGTTCCTGCCCACCGCGAAGGAGAGATCGCCGATCACCTCGCTCTGGCCGTAGCCCACCTTGAGTCCGCTCACCTGCAACATCGATCCTCCCCTAATGGCCCAGGTAGACTTCGATCACCTTCTCGTTGTGCTGCACGCTGTCCATGCTGCCCTCCGCAAGGATCTTCCCCTGGTGCATCACGGTCACCCGGTGGGCGATGCTCTTGACGAACTCCATGTCGTGCTCGATCACGATCACCGATCGGTTCCGGCAGATCCGGCCAAGCAGCTCCGCGGTCTGCTCGCGCTCCCGCACGCTCATGCCGGCCACCGGCTCGTCCAGCATCATCAGCTCGGGCTCCTGGATGAGGAGCATGCCGATTTCCAGCCATTGCTTCTGGCCGTGGCTCAGCAGCTCGGCCTCCAGGTCGAGGCTCGACTCGAGGAAAATCTCCTCCGCCACCTCGCGCACGCGGTCCACGATGTCCTGGGTGCGGCGGAACGTGAGGGAACCGGCCACGGTGCGGCCGCGGGGGAAGGAGAGCTCCAGGTTCTCGAACACCGTCAGGTTGCCGTATATCGAGGGCGTCTGGAACTTGCGGCCCACGCCCAGGTGCACGATCTGGTGCTCGGACAGCTTGGTGAGATCGCGATCCTTGAACTGGATGCGTCCTTCCGTGGCCTTGGTGCGGCCGCAGATGAGGTCGAGCACCGTGGTCTTCCCGGCCCCGTTGGGTCCGATGACGGCCCGGAGCTCGTGCTTGTTCACGTAGAGGTTGAGGGAATCCACGGCCTTGAACCCGTCGAAGGAGACGGTCAGATCCTCGATGGCGAGGAGGATTTCTTCCTGTTTCATGGCGAAGCCTCCATGGGCAGCTTGGCCCCGGCGCCCGGTGAACCGGAGGCGCCGGCCGCCCCTGCCGCTCCTTTGATTCCTGCCGCTCCCGGCGCGAGCTTGCTGTCGAGGCCTCCGGCCGGTCCGGGCCGTGAGTCGATGTAGGCGCGCCGCCCGGCCGCGAAGCCCCGGCCCCAGGCGCCCAGGCGATGCTTGAGGTACCTGTCATAGAGCCCCGCCAGGCCATAGGGGAAGAACATGACCACGGAGATGAACAGCCCGCCCATGAGCAATAGCCACAGGGCGGGGTAGCTCTCCGAGAAGTAGGTCTTCCCGAAGTTCACGAGCAGGGTCCCGTACACCGCGCCGAGCATGGACATCCGCCCGCCCACGGCGGTGAAGATGACCATCTCGATGGACGGCACGATGCCGACGAAGGACGGGGACATGAAGCCCACCTGCAGGGTGAACATGGCCCCGCCTATGGCGGAGAAGGCGGCGGCGACGCAGAAGATGAAGATCTTGAAATTGCCCACGTCGTAGCCCGAGAACCGCACCCGGTCCTCCTTGTCGCGCATGGCGAGCAGCAGGCGCCCCAGCTTGCTGGCCAGGATGAGCCGCCCGGCCACGAGCACGCCGAGGAGCAGCCCGCCGTTCACGTAGTAGAGGATGTACTTGGCGGAGTTGGAGCGGATGTCCCATCCCAGCAGGGTGCGCAGGTCGGTGATGCCGTTGATGCCGCCCGTGAACCCCTGCCGTCCCACGATGAGGATGGTGAGGATGGCCGCGATGGCCTGGGTGATGATGGCGAAATAGACGCCCCCCACCCGGCGCTTGAACATGGCCGCCCCGACGAGAAACGCGAAAATGCCGGGAACCAGGATGACCGCCGCCAAAGTGAAGGGGAAGCTCTTGAAGGGAATCCAGAACCAGGGGAGCTGGGTGAGCTGGTTCCAGTCCATGAAGTCGGGGATGCCCGGCGTGGACTGGATGGCCGTGCTCGCGGGGTCCGAGGCCTCGAGCTTGAGGAACATGGCCATGCAATACCCCCCGAGGCCGAAGAACACCCCCTGCCCCAGGCTCAGGATGCCTCCCTGCCCCCAGCAGAGCACCAGGCCCACCGCCACGAAGGCGTAGGTGAGGTACTTGCCCACCAGGTTGAGGCGGAAGATGTCGAAGACTGCCGGCATGAAGACGAAGAGGATCGCGGCCAGGATGCCGAGGCCGAGTAGCCAGGACCTGTCCTTGCTGTTCTGCATGTTCATTTGCGCACCTTGATGGAGAAGAGGCCCTCGGGCCGGGCCATGAGGATGGCGATGACAGTGAGCAGCGTTATCACCTTGGCCATCGAGCTCGTCAGGAAGAACTCCAGGACGCTCTGGGCCTGGGCGATGGAGAAGGCCGAGGCCAGGGTCCCGACCAGGCTGGCCGCCCCGCCGAACACGACCACCAGGAAGGTGTCGACGATATAGAGCGATCCGGTCGTGGGGCCGGTGGAGGCGATGGTGGTGAACACCGCGCCCGCCACTCCCGCGATCCCGCATCCGAGGGCGAAGGTGATCCGGTCCACCTTGCGGGTGTTGATGCCCACCGATCCGCTCATGATCCGGTTCTGGGTGGTCGCCCGGATGCGGAGCCCCCAGCGCGAGCGGAACAGGAAGAGGAACACCGCCGCCGTGAGGCAGGCGGTGAGGCCCACCATGAACAGCCCGTTCAGGGGGATGTCGATGGATTCGGTGGGCTTGACCGATCCCATCAGCCATTCCGGCAGGGTGGCGCTCACCTCCCGTGCCCCGAAGGCGGAGCGGAACACCTGCTGCAGCACCAGGCTGACGCCCCAGGTGGCGAGCAGGGTGTCCAGCGGGCGCTTGTAGAGGTGGCGTATCAGCGACATCTCCAGCAGATAGCCGGCCCCGAAGGCGATGAGGAAGCCGAGCAGGATGGCGAAGGGGAAGTAGACCGGGATCAGGGCCGGGAAATGGTCCACCGCCAGCTTGGACAGGAACACCGTGGTGTAGGCCCCCATGGTGAGGAACTCGCCGTGGGCCATGTTGATCACGCCCATCTGGCCGAAGATGATGGCCAGCCCCAGGGCCATCAGCAGGAAGACGCAGAACAGGCTCAAGCCGCTGAATCCCTGCATCACCAAGATCGATCCGAGCTCGCCCGCCGAATAGTCGCCCATGGCGTTTCTCCCGTGGTTCAGGTTGCCGCCGGGTCTTCCCGGCCGTCCGTGCGATTTCCGATCCGCCCGATCCCGTTCCGGAGCCCGAGCCGGCGGCCCCTCCTGGGGGCGCCGGGGGGCCGGTGGACTCAGGCCGTCATTGGTATCCCTTGGGAAAGGGATCCGGCTCGATGAGGCCGCTCTCGTAGACGACCAGGGCCTGGCCGTCCGGCTTCCACTGCCCGATGCGCAGCTTGCTCCAGAGGTGGTGGTTGTCGTGCACCTTGACGTAGGCCTCGGGCGCCGACTTCAGCTCGATATTGGGGGAAGCCGCGGCCACCTTGTCCACGTCGAAGCTCTGGGCCTTCTCGACCGCGGCCTTCCACAGCCAGGGGCCCAGGTAGGCGGCCTGGGTCACGTCGCCGATGACGCTGTCGCCGCCCCACATCTTCTTGAAGGCGGCGACGAACGCCTTGTTGTTGGGGTTGTCGAGGCTCTGGAAGTACTTCATGGAGGAATAGAAGCCCACCAGGTTCTCGCCCCCGATGCCCAGCACCTCGTCCTCGGTGACGGAGATGGTGAGCAGGGTCTGCTTGTCGGCCGTGATGCCCGCGGCCTTGAGCTGCTTGAACCAGGAGACGTTGCTGCCCCCGACAACGGCGGCGAACACCACGTCAGGCTTCTTGAGCTTGATCTTGTTGATGAGGGAGCCGAACTGGGTGTGGCCAAGCGGGGCGAACTCCTCGGCCACGACCTTGCCCTTCAGCACGTTCTCGATGTGCTTGCGGGCGATCTTCATGGAGGTGCGCGGCCAGATATAGTCCGACCCCACCAGGTAGAAGGACTTGGCGCCCTTCTCCTTGGCGACCCAGTCCAGCCCGGCGATGATCTGCTGGGTGGCCTCCTGGCCGGTGTAGATGACGTTCTTGCTCTGCTCCAGGCCCTCGTAGAAGGTCGGGTAGTAGAGCATGCCGTTCTCCTTCTCGAACACGGGCAGCACGGCCTTGCGCGAGGCGGAGGTCCAGCAGCCCATGACGGCGGCCACCTTGTCCTGCACCAGCAGCTTGCGGGCCTTCTCGGCGAAGGTGGGCCAGTCGCTGGCGCCGTCCTCGACGATGTACTTGATCTTGCGGCCCAGCACGCCGCCCATCTCGTTGATCTGGGCGATGGCGAGCTTCTCGGCCTCCACCGATCCGGTCTCGCTGATGGCCATGGTCCCGGTGAGGGAGTGGAGGATCCCCACTGTCACCTCGTTGTCGGTGACGGCCAGCCCCGTGGTCATGACCTTGGACGTGGGGGGCTTCTCGGCGGCCTGCGCCATGGCGGCGCCCGCCAGCAGGGCCGCGGGCAGCGCGGTGCGGATGAACCGCCCGATCCCTCCGGCTCGCGTCTCGTATACCTTCGACATTCTCGACCTCCTGGATGGGTTTCCTCGTCCCCGTGGGACGTTCGGCGCGCCGGGTCCGGCGCCTCCACCCGGGATGGGACGCAATCGACGTGCCATGCGCGTTACCCATGGGATCCGATCCGGAAACCTCCGAATCGGCGCGGGAAAGCGGGTTCTGCGGCCGCGGGCGGCAGGGGAACGGCGGACGGGAGACTGTGTCCGCCGCAATGTCCGAATTGGCGGGCGAACAAAGGGGACAATCAGGACATAGCGGGACGCGGGAGAAGGACCGTAGAAGGGCTGGAAAACGTCCGGAGACGGCGGGGAGCAAGGCGGGAAGGAAGGCGGGGATCGCAGAAGCGGAGATTGTACGGAGTTTGTACGCGCGAAAAGGGCTGAAAACCAGGAACCTTGGTCGGATTCTCCGGCCGGGTCCGAAAGGCGGCGCCGGAAGCCGGGACGCGGCCGCCCTCCGGTTTCCCGGGACTCCCCGCGCGAATCCGGCTCAGATCGCGATGCCCAGCCGCTCGACTCGGTAGCGGAGCTGGCGGATCGTCATGCCCAGGCTCCGGGCCGCATGGGATTTGTTGCCCCCGAATTTCCGGATGGCCTGGGCGATCTCCTCCGTCTCCCCCTCCTGCACCTTCATATAGGGGCGGGCGCCTTCCCAATCTCCGGCTTCGGGGCGGCCGGCCGCCGGCTTCGGCGGCGCGTAGAGCCGTTCCTGGGGCGCGGGCTTGGCGATCACCACGCTCGATTCCTGATCCAGGATCTTGTCGAACTGGCCGCGGGTGATGCGCCTGGCCTCCGCCGTCAGCACAGCGCGCTCGATCACGTTGGCCAGCTGCCGGATGTTGCCGGGCCAGTCGAAGGCGGCCATGCGATCCAGGACGCCATCGTCGAAGGCGACGTTCCGCTCGTACTTGTGGTTGAACTCGTTCAGGAAATGCAGGGCGATGATGCGCACGTCCCCGTCCCGCTCGCGGAGGGGGGGCAGGTAGATGGGGAAGACGTTCAGCCGGTAGAAGAGATCGAGCCGGAAGCGGCATTCGTTCACGGCGCTGCGGAGATCCACGTGGGTGGCCGTGATGATGCGGAAGTCCACCTTCACGGGATCGCTGCCTCCCAGCCTCTCGATCTGGCGCTCCTGGATGACGCGGAGCAGCTTGGCCTGCAGCTCGAGCGGCAGGTCCCCGATCTCGTCGAGGAACAGCGTGCCCTGGTCGGCGAACTCGATCTTGCCCTTGCGGGCCTGGCCGGCGCCGGTGAAGCTGCCCTTCTCGTACCCGAACAGCTCCGCCTCGAGCAGGGACGGGGGGATGGCGGCGCAATTGATGCAGACGAAGGGGCCTTCGGCCCTGCGGCTCTGCTGGTGGATCATGCGGGCGAACTTCACCAACGCCAACCTCTCGAAAGAATGGCAAATCGAGGGTCCGGGCCCGCAGTCG
>CBILQL010000105.1:0-10745 GCA_966238865.1 uncultured bacterium | reverse complement strand
GGCCGCAAGATCAATGCCCGCGAGGCCCGCCCGCGGGAAGAAGGCCCCGGACGCTCCGGCGGCGGCGACTTCCGCTCCCAGGGCAATCGCCCGGCTTCCACCAATCGCGGAGCGTATTGATTAAAAAATTTCGTGCCGCGGGAGATCAACCTCGCGCACGGAATTTTTGCTTCCATGCCCCCTCGCCCGGGAGCTCCGGGCTTGGGGGTCCCAAGCTCTTCGTAATCCAGTGTTGGGTCTCTGCGCCTTGGTGGATTCAACCTCGCGCACGGAATTTTTGCCTCCATTCCCACTCTGGAAGTACCATCGGGTGCGGAATTCCATGTACATTTGGCTTACGATATGCTTCGACGTGTTGTGTTGATTCCGGCTTTTTCCGCGCTGCTTGCGATTTTCCTCCTGACGGCTTGCAATGAGGATTCCTCTCCCGAGGATCCGGGGCCGCTATGTCCCGACCAGGATGTCCTGCCCGAGCCGGAGCCGGGAAGCAAGCTTCCCGCCCATGCCCCCGAACGGGTTTCCGGGGCGCGCATCGATTCGGTTCCGGGGGTGCGGTTCGTGCCGGGGGATTCGGTGGCGGCGCATTTCGGCGGCAAGCGGGTGAAGCTGGCCTTCGTCCTCGACTATCGCCTGTACCTGGCGGAATGGGAGGGCGGCGAACTGACCCTCTCCGACCTGACCAACGGGGACGAGGGCTTCGACGGCGCGGCCGGCAATCTCAACAGCCCCCTGTTCTCGCCGGATGGCGAATGGCTCGCCTACGGCGGATCCCTGGCGCGGTCCTCGGCCATGGCCTTCGTCCGCCAGGCGGTGTCCGGGGACGCGGAGGCCTGGCGCCTGCCGGTCGACGTCTCCGGGCGGTACGCCTTCGATCCGCATTTCGTCGTGGACGGGGACACGTCCTGGGTCTATTATGCCACCAGCCCGGGGCCGGACCTGTGGAACGATCGCTGCGGACAGATGGGCGGCGCCACGCTCCGGGTCCCCCTGCTGTCCGACTCCGCTCTCGGCGCCCCGCAAGCCACCGGGCTTCCCGGCGCCTTCAAGGGCGGCCTGTCCAAGGACCTGCGCTGGGCGGGCACGTCCTACGGCCCCAGCGCCCTGTACGACCGGGACGCGGAGCGGCCCTACCTGCTGGCCAACCTGGTCCAGCAATGCAACCCTTCGATGAATCCTTTCCCCGCCGGCAGCCCCAATGCCGACTACCTGATGGTGCTGGGCTTCGGCGGGAAGATCCGCACCGTGGGCGGGGACGTGACCGAGAACATCCACGAGAACCTCTGGATATACGGCATGGAGGATCGCGCGGTGTGGCGCGGCCGGCTTCCGCCGGATGCCAAGTACGAGCAATGGCAGAAGCCCGAATGGTCCGCCCATCCCGGCTATGCCACCGGGATCGCCCTGTACGACATGCGGGACGGCCGGTATCGGAGCGGCGATCTCTACGCCGTGCGCATCGGCGACCTGGCCTCCCGCGGGCGGGAAAGCCTGGCCGAGGCGGAGGGCCATGTCCTGCTGGCCGAGGGCGGCCTCAACGAGTCCAGCTTCTCCCATCTCTGGATCGAACCGTGACGCGCAGGTACGCGGCCGTCCTTCTCGCCTGCGCGGCCCTCCCCCTGCTGGGCCTCCTGGACAGGCGCGGTCCGGCGCCCGAGGCGGCGGCCTTCTGGGCCAACGTGGGCGGCTGCGGCAGCTCCGGCGGCGGCGCCGCGGCCGGGGCCGGCAAATGGATGGGCCGGGGCGTGAGCGGCGGGCTCATGGACCTGGAGCTCCTGTCCAACAAGACCCTGGGCGGGGACTATCTCTACACCACGGTGGCGCTGTCGGCGCTCTTCCGCAACCCGGCCTGGCCGCGCTGGAGCGCCGGGCTCTCCATTCCCTGGAAGGCGGCCACCTACGAGTACGAGGGGTACAAGACCGGCACCGACGACGTGCCGGCCCTGGAACGGCAGGCGGGCGGCATCGGCGATCTCGGCCTCTCCCTCCAATACCTCTTCGGCGACGAGAACTCCCATTCGGCCTCCCTCTCCGCGTCCCTGCCCACCGGGCAGCACGACATCCGCCGCCTCCACCAGAAGGGCCTTCCCGACGACGACCGCCGCTGGCTCACCCCCTTCGCCCAGCCCGGCTCCGGCCTCTACTCCCTGGGCCTCGGCTACGAATTCACCCATGATCGGGATTGGGGCCTGTTCGTGTTCGGCGGGAGCTATACCGCCGCCTTCGCCTGGGACAACTGGGGCTGCCGCGAGGGAAGCGGCTCCGTGGACGTGAAGGTGGTGGACTGCCAGGCGGAGCGGCCCTCGGGCCTCACGTGGAAGCTGTGGGAGCTGCGCCACCAGGGCTGGTACGAAGACCCCGCCACCTGGACCCGCAGCGAAGGGGCCCCGGGCACTGGCGCCACCGGCGGCGACGTCGTCAGCCTGTACGGCTATGCCGGCCTCCGCGAGGAGCCCTCCACCCAGAGCGCAGGCCTGACCCTGACCGTGCCCCTGTCGCCCACCTATTACTGGGAGGAGGGTCCCGGCGGCGCCGAGCCCAACGACCACCGCGTCAGCACCCGCATCCGCACCAACGATTACACGCTCAAGCTGAGCGCCGGCGTCGAGATCAGCCATCCCGGCTTCCCGGTGTTCCTGTCCGTGGGCATCCCCTGGCGCCTCAACGATATCGTCGACCGGGGGCGGCTGACCGAGCCGATGCAATACATCGGGACCCTGGGCGTAAAAGGCTCGTTTTTCTGAAAATTTAAGCCGAATTCCAATTTTATTCGATTATAATCGAATATTGTTGGATTATTTTTGATTTATCGACTATAATCGATAAATACCGAATTCGGAATTCCGATGATCATTCCCCGCAATAGTTACCTGGAAAAGCTGCGCCCGTTCGAGGACAAGCCTGTTATCAAGGTATTGACCGGCCTGCGGAGATCCGGTAAAAGCTACCTGCTGCGGATGAAAATCGAGCAGCTGCGGGCAGCCGGAGTGCCCGACTCGCATATCCTATATATCGACAAGGAGTCCCTGGAGTTCGAGGACATTCGGACCTACCAGGATTTGCATCGTCGCGTGCTCGCGCATTGCAAAGGGCTTACAGGAAGGAAATACCTGTTCGTGGACGAGGTCCAGGAAATCGAAGCCTGGGAAAAGGCCCTCGCGTCCCTGCTGGGCCAAGGCGCCGCCGATATCTACGTGTCCGGCTCGAACGCGCATCTTCTCTCATCCGAAATGGCGACCCTCCTGTCGGGGCGCCATGTCGAAATCCCGGTGCTCCCCCTGGGCTTCGAGGAGTTCCGGGTTTTTCGAAGCCGGAAATCCGTAGCCGCCGGATTGGAAGAGGATTTCAGCTTGTACCTGAAATACGGCGGCCTACCGGGCATCCACGAATTCGATCTCTCGGATGAGGCGGTTTTCCAATACCTGAATGCAGTTTTCAACGCCATCCTCCACAAGGACGTGACCGTCCGGCACCGCATCCGCGACGCGGGACTGCTGGATCGGATCGCGAGATTCAGCTTCGACAATTGCGGCAACATCACTTCCGCCCAGCGGATTGCCGAATACCTGAAATCACAGCGTTTGAAGGCCACCAACGATACGGTCATCAACTATCTGGGTTTCCTGGTGTCCGCCTTCCTGTTGCGGAAGGCCCGTCGTTTCGATATCAAGGGAAGGCGCCACCTCGAAATCAACGAGAAGTATTACATGGGAGACGTGGGGTTGAGGCACGGCTTCATCGGCTATCGCGATGCCGATATCGCCGGTCTCCTGGAAAACCTGGTTTACCTGGAGATGGTGCATCGCGGGTATGCGGTGTCGGTGGGAAAATGGGCGGATCGGGAAATCGACTTCGTCGCGGAAAAGGGGCGGGAACGGCTCTACATCCAGGTCTGCTACCTGTTGGCGGATGCGAAAACCGAGGAACGCGAGTTCGCTCCGCTCCTCGGCATCAAGGACAACCTTCCCAAGCTGGTGCTCTCGATGGACCGGGATTGGGGGGACCAGCGGGATGGCATACGCCGGATATACCTTCCTGAATTCCTGCTCTCCCAAGGGCGTCGGGAAGCTACTGTCCCAGGGGATGGCGCCATTTGAGGCCGGGGAACCGGGCGAAGCCCCTGTCCGCCGTGATCCAGGTGCAGCCGGATTCGATGGCCAGGGCCGACAGGTAGGCGTCCGGCACCAGGTTCCCTTTGGCCCCCGCGACCGAACACAGCCTCTCGAAGATTTCCCAATACCTGGCCTGGGGGAAATCCGGATGGCGTTCGGAAGCCTGCGCAGGGTCTCCGCGAAAGCGAACGCCTCCTTCGGCGTGCTGGGTTTCGCGAAGACCTTCGGATGGGTGACGATGCGGACGAAAGAGGACAGTACGAACTCGGAGTAGCCGAACACGTCCTCGTCGGTCAGGGCATCCGCGACAACGTCCGTGAATGTCTTGTTCTGATCGAGCGCCTTCTATATGTCAAATCATGGGTGGCCGATGTCGAAAACCCTCCAGGCCCCAGGCTGTGCCTTTTCGCGGTAAGTTCCGGTATTTTGAGGGGTTCGGGATATTTTACCGGCCCAGAACCCGCGCCAAGGGCCTCCCGAATTTTTATGTTTTTATCAAGCCGTGAGCCGATACTCGCCTCACGGACACCAGAGAAATCCACATCATGGCCACATCCGGTTTCCAGCCTTCCGTCGACGAATCCGCCTCGGAATCCGGCAAGAAGGGCGCCTCCCGCCACCCCTTCTTCATCAGCACGCCGCGCAACCTCGAGCCCCTCCTCGCCGACGAGCTGAAGGAGCTCGGAATCGAAGGCGTCACCGTCAGGCCCCTGGGCGTGGAGGCCACCCTGTCGCGGGAAGAGGTGTACCGCGTGGTGTACGGATCGCGCCTGGCCTCGCGCGTGCTGCGGCCCCTGGCCACCTTCCCCTGCCGCGATCCGGAGGAGCTCTACGAGCACGCCGCGCGGTTCAACTGGGGCCGGATCCTGAAGCCCGATCAGACCCTCAAGGTCACCGCCTCGGTTTCGGACTCCACCATCACCCACAGCCAGTACGCGGCCCTGAAGCTCAAGGACGCCGTGGTCGATCACCTGCGGGAGAAGACCGGCGAGCGCCCCTCCATCGATCGCGACACCCCGGACGTGCGCCTCGACCTCTACCTGCGGCAGGACCAGGCCACCATCAGCCTGTATTACAGCGACGGCATCATGCACCGCCGCGGCTACCGCATCCAGGCGGTGGAGGCCCCCCTGAAGGAGAACCTGGCCGCAGCCGTGATCCGCTTCGCGGGCTGGAAGGGCGACAACCAATTCGTGGACCTCTTCTGCGGCAGCGGCACCTTCCTCATCGAGGCCGCCATGGTGGCCACCCGCACGCCGGCCGGCTTCTTCCGGCCCACCCAGGGCTTCGAGAGCCTGCCGGACTTCTCCGCGACCGCCTGGGCCAAGGTGAAGCAGGAGATGGACAAGGAGATACTGCCCCTCGCCAAGGGCCTCATCACCGGCGTGGACATCAGCGCCCGCGCCATGGCCGCCACGCGGGCCAACCTGGCCAAGACGCCGTACATGGACGCGGTCAAGCTGGTGCAGAAGGACTTCGCGCGCATGGAAGGCCCCTTCCAGGGCCGCACCTTGGTGGGCAACCCGCCCTACGGCGTGCGCCTCGAGGACAGCAAGGAGGGCCTCACCGAGCTGTACAAGGTGATCGGCCAGTTCCTGAAGACGCGCTGCGAGGGATCCAGGGCCTATATCTTCATCCCCGAACCCGCCTACGAGAAGGAGATCTGGTTCAAGCCGGATCGCAAGCTCCTACTCGACAACGGCGCCCTCGAGGTCGCCGTCGCCGAATACGCCATCTTCCCTCCCCGGGCTCCCAAGGCTCCGAGCCCCTGACCGGATCGGCGCCGCCCATGAGGATCCTCGTCACGGGCGGCACGGGATTCCTGGGTCGTCCCCTCGTGCGGCGCCTGCTGGCTTCCGGCCACGAGGTGCGCGTCCTATCCCGCGACCCCGCCTCCGCGGATCGCATCCTCCCCCACGGGACCGGAGCCTGGAGGTGGAGCCCTCCCCATCCGGTACCGACCGAAGCCCTGGCGGGCGTGGATGCGGTGGCCCATTGCATGGGCGAGAACGTGGGCCGGTGGCCCTGGACGCCGGAGCGCAAGCGGCGATTCCGCGACTCCCGCGTCGCGGCCACGCGAATTTTGGTGCGATCGCTGGCCGCGGCGGAGCGCCGCCCCGGTTCGCTGATCGCGGTCTCCGCGGTCGGATATTACGGGAATTCCGGGGACGCCCCGTTGAGCGAATCGGACGGGCCGGGCTCCGGATTCCTGGCGGATCTGGTGCGGGACTGGGAGGCGGAGATCTTCGCTGCCGAGGCCCTGGGACTGCGCGTCGCGGCCCTGCGCCTGGGGGTGGTGCTCGGCGACGGCGGGGCGCTGCGCAAGATGCTGCCATTCTTCCGGAAGGGCCTGGGGGCCGCGGTGGGATCGGGGCGCCAATGGATGAGCTGGGTCCACCGGGAAGACGCCGCGGGAGCGATCGAGTTCGCCCTCCGGGAGCAGGCGGTGCGCGGCCCGGTCAACGTCTGCGCCCCCGGGGCCGCGACCAACGCCGATTTCAGCCGCGCCCTGGCGCGGGCCCTGGGACGCCCCCTGCTCTTCCGGGCGCCGGCCTTCGCGGTGTCGGCGGCCCTCGGCGAGATGGGCCGGGAGACCCTGCTGTCCGGGCAAAGGGCCTCTCCGGAGAAACTTATCGGTTACGGGTACCCGTTCCGCTTCCCCGACCTGGAGGGCGCGCTGCGCGACATCGTCGCGGCAGGGAGGACGTAAGGATGGTATTCGGCATGGAGGCGGCAAGGATGAAACGCAATGCGACGGCGATAAGGACGATCCGGAAGCTCGCGCTTCCCCTCCTCCTCCTCGCGGCCTGCCCGGCGGCGCTCCGCGCGGCCTCCGCCGCCGGGACCCCCTCCGCCAAGGGGGCCCCGGTCCTAAAGGTCGGGCAGGCCGTCTATCGCGCCGACCAGAACGTGCTGGAGTTCGCCTTCACCGTGGACAATCCCACCGACAGCGTCGTCTACGTGGACTGCCAGGGGCAGCCCCAGGCGTCCCTGCGGGGCAAGGATCTTTCCCTCCGCTTCGCCGCCCGCGATTCCGCGGAGGCGGACTCCATCCGGCCCCAGCGCGTGGGGGCCCGCCAGACCTACCGGGGACATCGCCGCATCCACGGGCTTGGGCCGGACGCCGCCGGCGGGCCCGCGCATCCCGCCGACCCGGCCGCCGCGGCGCGCCTCCAGGTGGAGATGGCGGCCTATCCCGAGCGCCAGGAAGGCGAGGGGGAGGCCTGGCTGCGGGACCGCGCCCTGCGCCTCTCCGCGCCGCCGGTTCCGCTCGCGCGCAAGGGGAAGCGGCCGCCGCCGCCCAAGCCCGTGCGCGTGGTCAAGCCTCCGGAAGGGGTCAGAGCTCCGGAGGATTGAGCTCCTGCGGCGGTGGATCCACCGCGAAGATGCAGTCCACCAGCATGCTGGCCTGGGCCCCGTTCTCGGCGTGCACCTGCATGGTGAACAGGAACCATTCCCCCGTCTCCGCCCGCCCCTCGTAGCGGTAGGCGCCGATCATCGGCCAGGCCTCCAGGCGCCGGATCACGTCCGCTTCGGAGAAGTCGTCGGTGAGGAAGGCGCGCTCCACCAGGTAGGCCAGCAGGGGGCGGTTCGCGGGCGCGGCCCCGGGCCGGAACCGGCCGCCGCGCCGGAACGGCCGCAGCATGCGGGTCCAGGTCGAAGGGCGGTCCGAGATGTCGAGCAGGTATTCCTTCTCCCGCGCCAGGGCGCTGTTGGGGGGAGGCTCGCGGCCGTCATGGACGGCACGATAGGCGGCCAGCCGGAGAAACATCCCCCTCAGGTCGGCGATGCGGCGGTCCTGCCCATGCCCCGCATCCGCGTCCCATTTCCATGTTCCACGTTTCCGCAAGTCGATAATCCTCCCCGCCCCGGAGGACGATACCGATCGCCCCCTCTCCTTTATAAACAACGGATCTCAGGCGCCCTTGGGAATGCCCGGATGACGCAGGCCGCGGAAACCCGGCCTCCGGAAGCGGAATCCCCGCAAGGCGGCCTTTCCGGCGCTTTTCCGGGCGTTCCCGGCCTCGGCGCCGCGGTTCCGCAGGAGGGCCCAGAGAAGGATGGCGGCCGCGATGAGCAGCACCGGAACCGCCAGGACGTGGAGATACCAGGAGAGGAGATGGTATTCCCGTCCCAGGGAATACCCGCCCCAGGCCAGGGCGGCGGTCCAAATCGCCTCCCCGAGGGCCGTGTAGCCCAGGAACAGGAAGAAGGGCATGCAGGCGGCGCCGGCGGGGATGTTGACGCAGGTGCGGATGCCTGGGATGAGCCGGCCGGCCAGCACGGCCCAGACCGTGTTGCGCCGGAACCAGAGGTTCGCGCGCAGGGCCTGCGCCGGTCCGATGCCGAACCAGCGGCCATAGCGGGCGACGCCCGCCTGCAGGCGCTGCTCCCCCGCGGCCCGTCCCAGCGCGTACCAGGGCAGATGGCCCGTCAGGGAGCCCAGGAGGCCGGCGAGGATGGCGCCGCGCAGGTCCAGGTATCCCATGGAAGCCAGGAACCCGGCCAGCGGCATGATCACCTCCGAGGGCAGGAGGGGGATGAGGTTTTGGAGGAGCATCAGCAATGCGACGCTCCAAAGACCGTAGGTCAGAAGCCAATCCATGAACATGTGGTGCGCGTCAAGAAGCGGAAGAACCAGGCCCGCACGGCCTCGCTACGCCTCCCTTAACGGGAAACTAGGTTTTGCGGGCCTGCTTGGGAACCTTTGAAGGCGGCTCGCGAAAATGGTGGAAATTCCGGCGCCCCACCCCTAGGATCTCGAGGCTGTCCCGTCCGGCCCGCATGGAAGCGGCACCGGACGGCGCGGCGCGGACACCCGCGTCCGGAACTCGGCCCGGAGGTTTTTTAGATGCGCCCAAGCGCAAGCGTCCTGATCGTCAAGCGGCTGATCGACATCGCCGTCGGCCTGGTCGGCACCGCCGCATTCGTCCTCTTCTATCCCGTCCTCGCCCTGATCATCAAGCTCGAAAGCCGCGGCCCGGCCCTGTACGCGCAGGAGCGGGTGGGCATCAACAAGCGCTCCCGCCGCGACGGCGAGGACGAGACCGACTTCCCCGGACGCCGCTCCGACGTGGGCGGGAAGCCGTTCACCATCTACAAGTTCCGCAGCATGCGCATGGACGCGGAGAAGGACGGCCCGCAGCTCGCCCGCAAGGGCGTGGATCCGCGGGTGACCCGGGTGGGGTGGTGGCTGCGCGCCCTGCACCTCGACGAACTGCCCCAGTTCTGGAACGTGCTGCGCGGGGACATGAGCTTCATCGGGCCGCGCCCGGAGCGCGCGCATTTCACCCGGCAGTTCCACGAGACCATCCCGCACTACCGGAGCCGCACCCTGTGGGTGAAGCCCGGCCTCACCGGCCTGGCCCAGATCACCCTCGGCTACGACGAGGGCCACGAGAGCGTGGTGCGCAAGTCGTACTTCGACTATTCCTACCGCGCCTCCTTCAGCCATTTCGGGAGCTGGGCCCGCATGGAGTGGTGGATCTTCCTCAACACCGTGCTCTACCTCACCATCAAGCCCCGCCGCGAGGGGGACACCCGGGATCTCGACAGCCTGAAGCGCGTCAAGGTGCTCAACCTGCTGGGCCGCGCGCCGCACAAGGCGGAGAAGCACCGCGTCACCGCCTGGGTCAAGCTCAACGACAGCGACAAGGCCATGGTGCTGGAGGGCAGCGAGCCCGCCGACATCGTGCGCAAGCTGGACCGCCTGGCGGCCCGCGGGGCGCAGACCGTGGACGTGTGCTACACGCCGACCAGGGACTTCGACCTGGAGGACCTGGGCTTCCTGGTGGAGCTGGCCCACCGGGTCAACGGCAACGGCGGCCGCCTCTCGGTGCGCGACAGCGACCCCCGCGTGCGCAAGATGCTTCAGGAGATCCACATGGACAAGGTGGTCCATCTCCAGCGCGCCTCCAGCCGGGTCGTGAACTTCCTCACCGTGGACGTGGAGTGCTGGTTCCACGCCTACAACCTCAAGGAGAAGCTGCCTCCCGCCGTCTGGCACCTGCAGGAGACGCGCATCGTCAACAACATCGAGCGCATCGTGAGCCTCCTGCGCGCCCACGAGGTCAAGGCCACCTTCTTCGTGCTGGGCTGGGTGGCGGACCGTTTCCCGGAGGTGGTCCGGATGATCGCCGCCGAGGGCCACGAGATCGGCACCCACGGCTACTACCACTCCCTCATCACCGACCACACCCCGGCCAGCTACGAGGAGGACCTGCTGAAGTCGCTGGAGGCCATCTCCCGGCACGCCAGCGAGCCCGTGCGCGGGCACCGCGCGTCCAACTTCACCATCGTCCCCACCACCTACTGGGCGCTCGAGATCATGGCCCGCCACGGCATCGCCTACGACTCGAGCATCTTCCCCATCAAGCGCGACCGCTACGGCATCCCCAACTACCCCAACCGCCTGCCGCACACCCTGCACCTCAAGAGCGGGCGCACCATGGGCGAGTTCCCCATGTCCACCCTGGGCGTGGGCCGCAAGTTCCTGCCCATGTCCGGGGGCGGCTACCTCCGGCTCTTCCCGCACCAGGTCACCGAGCGGTTCATCGAGTCGAAGAACGCCAAGGGCCATCCCGCCATGGTGTACTTCCATCCCTGGGAGCTCGACACCGATCAGCGGCGCATGAG